>DATKBK010000202.1:0-8435 GCA_035514045.1 Steroidobacteraceae bacterium
GATAGACTTCCACATCCCGCATCGGCGTCGCGCCGCAGCCGGCGGCGCCGGCAACCAGCGTCCGCAGGTGAATCTGCATTTCGGTGCCGGGTTCCGCATCCTGGTTGTAGCGACCGCGGATGTCCTGCCGATACAGGCTGACATCATCGTCGCGCTCGGCGTCATGGATGAAGAACGGCCCCTGCCCCGCGCGGTCACTGCGGCTGGGTGAACACTCCGGCACGTCATCCCACGGCGGCACGATCATCCCCGCCGGTTGCGCGGCCTCGGCGCGCGACAGCGGCGACAGGGACCTGGGCAACAACAGGCTGCCCAGCGCCGCAGCCGCGCCGGTCAACACGCCACGGCGGGATTGCGCAGCATGCCGCAGCGCCCTGCCGATGCCGGCAAACCTGGCTGTCATGAGTTCCACCCCTTGACTTGGTTCCGCGTTGAGTGTGCCACGCCGCGCAGGACGGGAACAGAAGCGCGTGGGCTGCAACCTCAGGCAGCCGGTGCAGGTGCGCTCAGCAGCTGCCCGATCTCCCCCTCTGTGAGCTGGCGCACATGGCCACGCGCCAGGGTGCGTTCAAGCCTCAGTCCGCCCAGCGAAACCCGCAGCATGCGGCTCACGGTGGCGCCGCGCCGCTCCAGCAGCCAGCGCATCTCGCGGCCGCTGGCGCCGATGGCGACGATGCGGTACCAGCGATTGGCCGCCTCGCCGCCGGTGGGTTCGCATTCCTGCACCTGGAGCCGTCCACCATCCTCGAGCCGGCCTTCAAGCACCGCCGCAACCTGCTCCGGCGTCAGCTCTCCGCGCACGCGTACGCTGAACTCCACCTGCAGCCCACTGGCGGCACGCTGCAGGCGGGCCGCGAGCTCTCCGTCAGAGGTCAGCAGTTCCAGGCCGCCATCGCCCAGCGGCATCGGGCTGATCGGGATATAGCGGCGCCCCACACGCCGCGACAGCCGCTGGGAAACCGCGCCCCGCTCGTCCGCGTCACCCACCAGCATTTCCTGCGCGTCTCCGGCCTGTTTGGGCGGCACCAGGTTTTCACCTGGAGATCGATGGCACACCCAGGTGGCGGAACGGCTCGTAGGTGCCTGGTGGATCAGCCGGCCATCCAGCCGCAGCTGGTCGCTGCCTCTGGCGCGCGTGCCCAAGGTGGCCGCGTCACCATTGACGGTGACTCGACCCGCGCGCACCCATTCCTCGGCGTCACGGCGCGACGCGAGGCCGGCGCGGGCGAGAATCTTCTGGACCCGCTCGCCCGCCTCGCCGTCAGGAGGTGGTGGTGGCGTCGCGCGCGATGCCGCCTTCCGCAGCGCCTTGCGCGCTGTCGGACCCGGCCGCTTCTTCTTCTGCCGCGGTGTCGTCGTGGGCCTCGTCATCGGCGGATTCTCCCACACTCCCCGGCGGCAGCAGCGCCATCACGCCCACTGGCTCGGGCAGCGCCAGCTGCGGGTCCAGCTCTTCCAGCGACTTGATCTCCGCCAGCGACGGCAGCTGGTCCAGTGCGCGCAAGCCGAAGTAATCGAGGAAATCGCGCGTGGTGCCGAGCAGCTCCGGATGCCCAGGCACCTCCCGATGTCCCACCACGCGGATCCAGTTGCGCTCGAACAGTGTCCGGACGATGTTGGGATTGACGGTCACGCCGCGCACACCCTCAATCTCGGCGCGGGTCAGAGGCTGGCGATAAGCGATGATGGCCAGGGTCTCGAGCAGGGCGCGCGAGTAGCGTGGCGGACGTTCCGGCCACAGGCGCGACACCTGCTCGGCATGCTCGCGGCGCACCTGCACGCGATACCCCAGCGCCGTTTCGCGCAGCTCGAAGGCGCGGTCGGCCCAGGAAGCACCCAGCTCTGCCAGCGCGGTACGCAGCTGCGTGTTGTCCGGCCGGTCCACTTCCTCGAACAGCTGGGCCAGCTCGGCCAGTGACAGCGTACGACCGCAGGCCATCAGCGCAGCTTCCAGCGCCTTGCGGGTGTATTCGGTATTCATGATGGTGATTCCGTCTGGTCCTGCCGGGGCGACGCACCCGGTAAATCGTCCTCGGACTCATCGGTTGCCGGGTCATGGACCGCGTCCACGCCGTCGACGGCGATGGACTCGGCCAGCAGCCGCCCGTCAGCGTCGGCAACCTCTTCGGCCGTCCCTTCGATCACCCGCGCGAAGCGCGCCGGATCGGCGGCGCAGATATGGATCGGCGCGAAGGCCTCGTTCTGCACGATCTCGATCAGTCCCTCGCGCTTGAGCTCCAGGATGGCAATGAAGGTCACCGCCACACCCATGCGCCCTTCCTGCGCCTGGAACAGTTCGGAGAATCCGGTGAACACACCGGGCACGAGACTGGCCAGTACATCGCTCATGCGCGCGCGCACCGACAGCGGCTCGCGTTGGATGTGATGGCGGGCGAACATCTCGGCGCGCAGCGCCACGTCCTTGAACGAAAGCAGCAGCTCCTTCAGGGTGATGTCCGGCAGCAGCTTCACCACGCTGCGGGCGGTGAATTCGGCCGAGGCCAGGAAATGATCACGCTCCAGGCGCGGCAGGGTGTCGAGGTCGAGCGCGGCCTGCTTGAAGCGCTCGTACTCCTGCAGCCGGCGGACCAGCTCGGCCCGCGGATCATCCTCGGTGCCCTCGCCCGGCAGCGCGGCGCGCGGCAACAGCATGCGCGACTTGATCTCGGCCAGCGTCGCGGCCATCACTAGGTATTCGCCGGCAAGGTCCAGCTGCAGCTCGCCCATCAGGTCGATGTACTGCATGTACTGGCGGGTGATCTCGGCAATGGGAATGTCGAGGATGTTCAGGTTCTGGCGCCGGATCAGGTACAGCAGCAGGTCGAGCGGTCCCTCGAAGGCATCGAGGAACACTTCCATGGCCTGCGGCGGGATATACAGGTCGCGCGGCATCTCGGTGAGCGGTTCGCCCAGCACCATCGCGAAGGGCATTTCCACCTGTGCGCCCGCGCGGGTGGCCGGTGTGCTCATGGCGCCACGCCTGGTTTCGGCAACAGGTTCATCGCGCCGCGCACCACCTGCATGGTCTCACCCGCCGTGGCTCGCGCCTTGTCGGCGCCGGCGTCAAGGATCTCGCGCACCCGACGCGGGTTGTCCAGGTATGGCGCGGCGCGTTCGCGCATCGCGGTGGCATCGGCACAGATCTTCTCGATCAGCGGCTTCTTGCAGTCGAGGCAGCCGATGCCGGCGGTGGTGCAGCCCTGCTGCACCCAGGCCCGCGTTTCATCGGAGGAATACAGCTTGTGCAGCTCCCACACCGGGCATTTCTCGGGAGTGCCAGGATCGGTGCGCCGCGCGCGCGCCGGGTCGGTGGTCATGCCCTTGATCTTCTTCTCGATGGAGGCCGGCTCCTCGGTGAGACCGATGGTATTGCCATAGGACTTGGACATCTTGCGTCCATCCAGACCAGGCACCTTCGGCGATGGCGTCAGCAGCGCTTCGGGTGCCGGCAGCAGGCGGTGGTGTTCGCCCTCGAGGTTTGCCAGCAGCAGTTCGCGCTGCGCTTCTGCCAGACCGGCCGCAGCGCTGACCAGCGCGCGCGCTTCGGCCAGTCCGGCCTGGTCGCCCCCCTCCTGGAAGCTGCGGCGCAGCGCGCCATAGCGCTCGCGCTGCTCCGGCGGCAGTCGTCCCAGCGCCCCCTTCACAAGTTTCGGGAAGCCCTCGTCGCGGCCGTAGATATGGTTGAAGCGCCGGGCAATCTCGCGCGTGATCTCCACATGCGCCACCTGGTCCTCGCCCACGGGCACCCAGGCGGGGCGGTAAATGAGGATGTCGGCGCTCTGCAGCAGCGGGTAGCCCAGGAAGCCGTAGGTGGCCAGGTCCTTTTCCTTCAGCTGCGCCTGCTGGTCCTTGTAGGTGGGCACCCGCTCCAGCCAGGACAGCGGCGTGATCATCGACAGCAGCAGGTGCAACTCGGCATGGGCCGGCACTTCAGACTGCAGGAAAATCGCCGCGCGCTCCGGATCGAGCCCGGCGGCCAGCCAGTCCACCACCATCTCGTGCACATGCTGCTGCAGTTGGCCGATATTGTCGTAATCGGTGGTCAGCGCATGCCAGTCGGCCACGAAGAAATAGCCCTCCAGACGCTGCTGCAGGGCCACCCAGTTGCGCAGGGCCCCGTGGTAATTGCCCAGGTGCAGCTTGCCGGTGGGGCGCATGCCGGACAGCACGCGCTCCCGCCGGGCGGTCGGGGGGGGGGAATTCATCGGCGGGGATTATAGCCAGCGGGGCCGGGCTATCATATGCGCCATGCAACTGCTGCTCGAGTTCCTGCCGATCGCCGCCTTCCTCGTGGCCTACAAATTGTTTGGCGGCATCTACGTTGCCACCGCGGTCCTCATGGTGGGCATGCCGCTGTCGCTTGCCATCCTGTGGCTGCGCTCCCGGCGATTACCCACCATGTTCGCCATCAGCACCGCGCTGGTGCTGCTGTTCGGCACGGCCACGCTGGTGCTGCGTGACCCGCGGTTCATCTACTGGAAGCCCACCATTTTCCTGTGGCTGCTGGCGGTGGCTTTCCTGGCCAGCGCCTTTGTCGGCAAGCTGCCACTGGCGCAGCGGCTGATGCAGCAGGCGGTGGGCGAGGCCGGGATGTCGCGCGGCGAGTGGCTGAAGCTCAATGCCGCCTGGGTCGTCTACGGGGTGGTGGCGGGCACGGCCAACCTGCTGGTGGCCTACAACGCCCCTGAAAACACCTGGGTGAACTTCAAGCTCTGGGGCCTGATGGGCCTGATGTTCGTGTTCCTGATGGGCCAATTCTACTGGCTGCACGCGCGCGGCAAGCTCAGATGAGCACCCTCGCCGACGATCTGGATGCGCGGCTACGCGCGGCCCTGGCGCCAGACTTCCTGCGCCTGCGCGACGACAGCGCCGCCCATGCCGGGCACGCCGGCGCGCGTGAGGGTGCGCATTTTGCCGTGCATGTGGTCTCCAGCCGCTTTGCGAACTTGCAGCTGCTCGAACGCCACCGCCTTGTATATGATGCGGCCGCGCCACTCATGGCCGGGCGCATCCATGCCCTGCAGATCAACGCTCTGACGCCCGAAGAAGAATCAGGAGATCGATGATGAACGCCCCCCGTCACTTGCTGCTGTCCGCGCTTGGCCTGGCTGTACTGGCCGCCTGCTCGCAGAACCCCGGTCCGCCCAAGGAAGCTGTGGTCGCCACCATCGACGGCAAGCCGGTGAGCCGTAACACCTTTGAGCAGTACGCGGCCGGCGTGGTCAGCAAGCCGGTGGCGGAGCTGTCCGTGGCAGAGCGCGATGAGTTGCTCGATTCGCTGGTGCGAGCCGCGGTGGTGGCGGCCGAAGCCGAGCGCAGCGGCATTGCCGACCTCCCCGAGGTTGCCGGCACGCTGGACATCCAGCGCCTGACCATCCTGGAGCGCGCAAGTGCCGCGGAATACCTGAAGGAGCGCCAGCCCAGCGAAGATGAACTGCGCGCCGAGTACGACCTGCGCGTGGCGCAGATGGACAAGATCCAGTATCGCCTCAGTCATATCCAGTTGCCCACCGCCGAGGAAGCCATGAAGGCGATCGAGCAGCTCGACAAGGGCGCGAACTTCCATAACCTGGCGCAGCAGATCTCGCAGGATGCCAACAGCCGCGAACAGGGCGGCGACCTGCAGTGGAGCGGGCCATCCAATATGCCACCGAGCTTCGCCGTGGCCGTGGCCGCGATGAAGAAGGGCGAGACGTCAAAGACACCCCTGCGCAGCGAAGTCGGCTGGCATGTGGTGCACCTCACCGATACGCGCGACGCGGAGGCCCCGCCTTTCGAGTCGGTGCGCGACCAGGTGGTACAGGCGGTGCAGGCCAAGGTGTTCCAGGCCTGGACCGACACTTTGGTGGAGAAGGCGAAGATCACGAAGACACCCTGAAGTCCGACTGCATCGGGGTGATGCCTTCGGAGCGGATGGGGACCCGGCCTTCCGAGTAGCAATACTGTCGCCAGGGATCCAGATCGAAGGCCCTGAGCGTGCCGAGCAGCAGTTCGCGTGCGAAGGGCACGATCAGCGGGCGACACCAGCTCACTTCCAGGTGCAGGATGTTGGCCTGCTGCAGGGTCAAGCCGCTGCGCTGGCCGGCAATCCTGCTGCGGTATTCAAGGCCGTCATTGGGGATCACTCGCCCGTCGCCGCGCGGTAGTGCGAAGTCTGCCTGGGCCTCGACACCCGGACTGACGATGCGGAACCGCGCGAAGCGCGCCTGGTCCGTCAGCGCCAGCACCTGGGCGCTGGCCACCCGCCCAGCGACATTGCCCGCGTCGAGTTCACTGGCCGCATCAACCAGCAGCAGACTGGACGCCTGCGCAAATGCCTGGCGGGCGGACTCGATTCCGCCGCCTGACATGGCGGCGCGACGTGCGGCGAGAAACGCCGCGTGATCAATGTGATGGTTGTCGCTCATCAGCAGTGCCAACTGCAGCGTTCCGAGGCACAGTGGCAGCAGCGCGAACAACGCCACGATGTGGAATTCCACCGTGGCCACACCGCCGCTGCGCGCGCGCCCTGCCCTCAACATGGCCGAATCCGGTCGCCCACGCGCCAGCCCCAACGCTGCGCCGTGCCCGCATCCAGCTCCCAGACGTGGCAGGCGCCTGGCTCCCGCGCGATGCGACAGGGACGCAGATTCTCGCGGATACCGACAATCCGCCCGTGCCGGTCGCAGAACAGCACGTCGATCGGGTAGTGCATGCCGATCGTATGCACCGCGCGGCAGTTTGGCAGCAGATAAGCGGTCTGCTGATCGGGCCGTGGACGCAGCCGCAGACCGCGGCCGCGTTCGAAGCGCGTCTGGCAGACGCGCACCTGCACCCGCCGCAGGCGGCGATGATTGTGCTCAACCCGGAAGATGATCATGCGCCGAGCGCCTCCTTCAGCCGCACCGCGATGGGTACGCCGATCACGATGAAGGTGCAGGGAAATATGCAGAAGATCAGCGGGCCGAGCATCTTTACAGGTGCCTGCATGGCCAGCTTCTCGGCGCGCGCGAATCGCTCTGCGGTGCGCTGCCCGGCCTGAGTCCGCAGCATCTGCCCCAGGCTCATGCCCGACGTCTCCGCGTGCGCCAGCGCGCTGGCCAGGGTATTCAGGCTCTCCACGCCGTAGATTTCCGCCACGTAGGAAAACGCCTGCGCACGTGGTCGCCCGCCGCGCACCTCTCTCAGCACCCGTTCGAAGTAGTCGCGCAGGGGCCCCGGCGGTGCCCGCGCGATGATCAGACGCAGGCCTGCCGTAAGCGTTGCACCGGCCTCGACGCAGACGGTCATCAGGTCCAGCCAGCCCGGCAGGTCACGGGCAATCTCGCCCTGCTGGATTTCGCGCTGGCGCCTCAGCCACAGGCCGCCATGCAGGTAGCCGCCAGCGGCCAGCAGCACACCCAGGCCTGCGTGGCCTCCGGATGCGCACATCGCAACCGTGCCGAACATCAGGGCTTCGGCAGTGCATAGCGATTTCCAGCGCACCGGCTCAAGGCTTGAAGCCAGACCCAGGGCCTCGAGCGACCGGGACGTGCCCTTGATCCACCGCTCCCGCAGGACACACTCGACGACAGGCTCGATCACCACTGCCAGGGGCGTGGCCATGCGCATTGGCAGCGGCAGCCGTAGCGCCCCGCCTGGCAGGACAACACGCCCGACCTTCAGGCGGCGCAGCAGCAGTGCCGTGAGCGCACCAATGGCCAGCGCAAGGCACACGGAAGCGGTAGGTAGTACCAGCCCTTTCATATGTCTATCCTCACGATGCGCCTGATCAATACGAATCCCACCAGCTCCAGGAAGCCAATTGCGGCCAGCGCCGCCCACCCCTGCCAGGTGGTGTGGAGAACCTGCATGGCCTCGCGTTCCATCACATACAGGACGGCCAGCAGTAGCAGTGGCAGGACGCCCACCACCACACCCTGCATGCGCCCCTGTGCCGTCAGCGATGCGATGCGGGCCTCCATCTGCAACCTCCCACGCAGCAACTCGGCCAGCCGGTGCAGGGATTCGGCGAGATTGCCGCCGAGTTCCCGTTGCGTGGCAAGCAGCGTGGACAGAAGTCGCAGATCTGCCAATGCGGAACGCTCTTCCAGCGAGTCGAATGTGGTCTCGAGCGGGATACCCATGCGCAGTTGACCAAGAACGAACCGCAATTCGTCGCCCAGGGGCGCGCTTTGACGTTGTGCGACCTGGGCCAGCGCCTGCTGGCTGCTCTGCCCCGCGCGCAGCAGGCCAGCCCACAGCGCAAGCGCATCGGGTAGCTGCTGTGCCAGGCGTGACTGCCAGCGTGACCGCAGCATGCGCAGCATCAACCGCGGCACTGCCAGCGCGAGAAGCCCGACCGACAGGGCCAGTGGCACCGGCGCGCGCAGCAGCAGGGCCAGCCCCACGACCACTGCAGCCAGAGCCACCGTCACACCCAGCAGTCGACCTGCTGAAACAAACACGAACAGGCT
>DATKBK010000203.1:0-9752 GCA_035514045.1 Steroidobacteraceae bacterium
ACCAGGCGCATTGCGACCCACCCGCTGTTCGCGCCGGTCCTGGTCCTGGCGATCCTGGTGCTGGTGGGTGCCGCCACGTCCCCGGGTTTCCTGCGCATCACCTGGCAAGACGGGCACTTGAGCGGCAGCCTGATCGATGTACTGAACCGCGCGGCGCCGCTGATGCTGGTGTCGCTGGGGATGATGATGGTCATCGCGATCCGCGGCATCGACATCTCGGTCGGCGCCGTGGTGGCGATCGCCGCAGCGGTTTCGGCCACGCTGCTCCAGCACACCACGGACGCCTCCGGCATCGCGATGCTGCTGATAGCCATCGGCGGCGCCCTGCTGGCTGCAGCCCTTTGCGGCGCGTGGAACGGCCTGCTGGTGGTCAGGGTCGGGATGCAGCCGATCGTGGCCACGCTGATCCTGATGATCGCCGGGCGCGGCATCGCACAGCTCATCACGGGCGGCCAGATCGTCACGATCTACTATCCACCCTATTTCCAGATCGGCAACGGCTTCCTGCTGGGCATTCCGATCGCGCTCATCATTGCGGCGGCGGTGGCGGTCGGCCTGCATCTGACGCTCACGCGCACCGCACTTGGCCTGTTCGTCCGCGCCATCGGCCTTAATCCCCTTGCCGCGCATGTCGCCGGGGTGCGCGCGCGCGCCATCTCGTTCTGGTTGTATGTGTTCTGCGGGCTGACCGCCGGCATCGCCGGGCTCATCATCAGCTCCAACGTGAAGAGCGCCGACGGCAACAATGCCGGCCAGCTGCTGGAGCTCGATGCCATCCTGGCCGTGGCCCTCGGCGGCACCTCGCTGGGCGGAGGGCGGTTCACCGTCGCCGGCACGCTGGCGGGCGCGCTGATCATCCAGACCCTGACTTCGGTCATCTATTCCTCCGGCCTGCCGCCGCAGGCGAATCTGGCCGTCAAGGCATTGCTGGTGTTCGCGGTGATGCTGCTGCAGTCGACCGGGTTCCGTGGCGCCGTGCGCAACCTGTTGCCCGGGCCGGGGCCGGGAAAGTGAGCGCGCAGGGAGACCTGTCACCGATGAACCGGCCGGCGCCGCGTTGGCGCATGGATGCGCGCTTCGTGCCGTTGGCGATCACCGTCAGCCTGTTCGTTGCCATGGCCGGTGCCGGGTCGGTGCTCTACGAGGGCTTCTTCGCGCCGCAGGTATTCCTGAATCTGCTGGTCGACAACGCGTTCCTCTGCGTTGTCGCCGTCGGCATGACCTTCGTGATCCTGACCGGAGGCATCGACCTGTCGGTGGGTGCAGTGGTCGCGCTCGCGACCATGCTGCTGGCAGCGCTGGTCCAGCAACATGGAATAAGCCCGTTGCTGGCAATCCCGTTGGTACTGGCAGCCGGCAGTGCCTTCGGCCTGCTGCACGGCGTGCTCATCCAGCGTTTCAGGTTGCAGCCCTTCATCGTCACGCTGGCCGGGATGTTCCTCGCCCGCGGCATCAGCTATCTCATCAGCACCGATTCCATCAGCATCGACGATCCCGCCTACCGGCAATTCGCTGCGGCACGCATTTCCGTGGGCTCTGCCTTCATTTCGACCGGCGCCGTCATTGCCTGCCTGACGGTCGGGATCGGGGTCTGGCTGGCGCACGCCACGGCCTTCGGCCGCGCCGTGTATGCAGTGGGCGGCGACGAGGCATCGGCACGACTGATGGGATTGCGGGTGGACCGAACGGTCATCGGTGTCTACCTGCTGAGCGGATTCTGCTCGGCGCTGGGCGGGATCCTGATGACGTTCTACATGCTGTCCGGCTACAGCCTGCACGGCATGGGGCTGGAACTCGACGCCATTGCCGCAGTGGTCATCGGCGGCACCCTGCTGCGCGGCGGCATCGGCTACGTGACCGGCAGCTTCTTTGGCGTGCTGATCCTGGGAATCATCCAGACCCTGATCGCCTTCGACGGCACGCTGAGCTCGTGGTGGACGCGTATTGTCGTGGGAGCGCTGCTGCTGGCCTTCTGCCTGCTGCAGCGGGTCCTCGAAACCCGCGGCAGAATCAGCTAGAACTTCCCGTCAATCCCAGCCAGCGAAATCATGCGCACCCATCCCGGCCACCTCGACCCGCACCCGGAACAGCCCGCCCGCCTGCGGCTGGCGCGCCAGTTGCTCCGCGGACAACCCGGCCGCGGCGGTGGTGACGTACAGCGTCTTCAGATCGGGGCCGCCGAATGCAGCCTTGGTGCATTGCGCCGCGGGAATGCTGATCGTTTCGAGCAGCCTGCCAGCGGGCGAATAGCGCCGCAGGCCCCAGCCGCCGTACAGCGCTATCCACACATTGCCGGCACGATCCACCGTCGGGCCATCGGGGTAAACGCCCGCCTCGGCAATGGTCACGAACAGCCGCTTGCCCGTCAGGCCACCGGATGCATCCACATCGAACGCAAACACGCATTGCTGCAGCGTGTCCACATGGTACAGGACGCGGCCATCGGGGCTCATCGCCGGCCCATTGGTAATCACGTAGCCCGCGTCCATCCGCTCCAGCCGCTTGCCGTCATAGCGGTACAGCGAGCCGGTAGGCTCCCGATGGTTGTCGTCCATGGTGCCGAACCACAGGCGGCCAGCGGCATCCACATAACCGTCATTCAGCCGGTTGCCGGGATGCTCCGCATCCACCCGGAGCATCGCGTCGAAGATGCCGGTGGATGGATCGAAGCGGTACAGACCCGATTTCAGCCCGCAGAGGAACTGCCCCCGGGTTGCCGGAAAGACGAAGGCGGTCAGTTCCGGCGCGGTGAAACTCCTCTGCTCACCCGTCCGCTCGCTGAAGGAGTGGATGTGCCGTGCCTGGATATCAACGAACCACAGGGCGCCCTCGGCGGCGCACCAGGTCGGCCCCTCGCCCAGTCGCGCTGCCAGTGGCCAAATGCATTCAGCAGGTTCCCGCATTGTTGTTACGCTCATCGTTCCGGAGATCGTTCCCCCGGATGGTATTGCAAAGGAACGGTCGCAGGCAGCGGGCAGATTCGCAGACGCAAACACCAGCAACCTAAGGAGATCACGGACATGAACCGCAGGACTTTCGCTCTGTTATTGACCGGCATCATGGCGGTCGCCGCCCCGGCGGTCCACGCCGCCGAAACGCCCATCAAGGAGGATTTTCAGCCCTCGGTACTGAACCAGCCGGGTCAGGCCTATCCGCAGGTCAATTCCCAGGGCTATGCCCGCTTCCGCGTCGAGGCGCCCGAGGCGCGCGCAGTCAGCGTAAGCCTGGGCCTGGGCGGCAGCGGCGGCACGACGCTGGCCAAATCCGCCGATGGCGCCTGGATGGGTACCACCGCCGGGCCGCTGGACCAGGGCTTTCACTACTATCATCTGACCATCGACGGGGGCACTTTCAACGATCCCGGCACGCTGAATTTCTACGGTTCCATCCGCTGGGAAAGCGGTATCGAGATTCCAGCCCATGATCGCGACTTCTATGCGCTGAAAAACGTTCCGCATGGCCGCGTGCAGCAGGTGCTGTTCTCCTCACCGAGCACTGGCACCCAGCGCCGGGCCTTTGTCTACACGCCACCCCAGTACGACCAGGACCCGAGCCGGCGCTACCCGGTGCTCTACCTGCAGCACGGCTGGGGCGAGGACGAGACCGCGTGGAGCAATCAGGGCCTGGCGCACCTGATCATGGACAACCTGATCGCCGAGGGGAAGAGCAAGCCGTTCCTGATCGTCATGACCTACGGCATGACCAATGACACCCGCATGGGGCAGATGGGCAGCTTCAATATCGCCCACTTCGAGAAGGTACTGGTGGACGAGCTCGTTCCGTATGTGGATGCCAATTTCCGCACCCTCAAGGACCAGCGCAATCGGGCCATGGCCGGCCTGTCCATGGGCGGGATGGAAACCAAGACCATCACGCTGAAGCACCTGGACAAGTTCTCGCACATCGGGCTTATGAGCGGCGGGGCGATTTCCATCGACGAGGCCAACGCCGCGCCGGGGTTCAAGGACAAGGTCAAACTCGTGTTCGTGAGCTACGGCAGCCGGGAGCTGGGCCGTGGCGGACGCGGCGGGGATCCGCAGGCGACCACCAAGGGGCTGAAGGACGCGGGCATCAACAGCGTTTTCTATGTCTCGCAGGACACCGCCCACGAGTTCCAGTCATGGCGGCGCAGCCTGCGCGAGATGGCGCCACTGATGTTCCGGGATTGAACCTGCCACGCGGCGGTCAGGCGGCGTTCCGCGCCGCTTGACGCGCCCGACAGCCGCCATATGCTCACCGCACCGGGGAGGTCGAAGAAAATGCGACAACAGCACCACAACTTGACGCCTGGCGTCGGGCACTGCCCGCCAGAGCTTACGCGACGTGAATTGATCTGCCAGGGGGCGGCGATGCTCGGCGGCCTCGGACTCGCGGGCATCGCCGGCGCCGCGCAACCTGCAGTGCAAGCCGCCGGGCTGGCTGCCGCCTGGCGCGATGCCTTCATGATCGGGGTGGCCGTCAGCAATCAGACCCTCGACCGGCAGATCGCCCCGCACCTGGATGTCATCAAACGGGAGTTCAATTCGGTCACGGCCGAGAACGCCATGAAGTGGGGGGTGATCCGCCCCGATGGCGTCAACTGGCAATGGGATCGCTCCGACCGGCTGGTCGACTTTGCCGCGCAGAATGGCATGCATGTGCTCGGCCATACGCTGGTATGGCATTCGCAGGTTCCCCGCAGCCTGTTCACCGACAGCGCCGGCACGCGGTTGACCCGCCCTGCCCTGCTCGCGCGGATGGAAGAGCACATTGCGACGCTGGTGGGCCGGTACAAGGGCCGCGTGCACACCTGGGACGTGGTCAACGAGGCCCTCGACGAAGGCAACGGCTGGCGCCGCTCGCAGTGGCTGCAGATCATCGGCGAGGATTTCATGGAGCAGGCCTTCCGCATGGCGCGCAAGGCGGACCCGGGCGCGAAGCTGCTCTACAACGACTACAACATGCACAACCCGCAGAAACGCGAGTTCCTCGTCAACGTGCTGCGGGGTTACCTGGACCGGGGCGTGCCCATCGACGGAGTGGGGCTGCAGGGGCATCTGGGGCTCGCCTATCCCAACCTGGAGGAGTGGGAACGCAGCATCGCGGCTTACGCCGCGATGGGGCTCGAGGTACATGTCACTGAGCTGGATGTCGACGTGCTGCCCAGCCCGAACCAGCCGACTGCCGAGATCTCGAGCCGCGCCGAGTATTCAGACGCGAACAACCCCTGGCCGCAGGGTCTGCCGGACGAGGTGCAGCAGCGGCTGGCCGACCGCTACGAGCAGATCTTCCGCATCCTGCTGCGTCACCGGGATCGCGTCGAGCGGGTGACCTTCTGGGGCCTGCACGACGGCATGTCGTGGAAAAACGGTTTTCCGGTCGCTGGCCGCACGAATTATCCGCTGCTGCTTGACCGCGAGCTGAAGCCGAAGCCGGCCTATGACCGGCTGATGCAGCTGGCGCGCACCGAAGTCTGAACGCTCGCCACCCGAATACCTGCAGAGAAGAATAAATGGCCAAGCAGAACCTCACGAAGCTCGAAAAATTCGGCTTCGGGCTGGGCGACACCGCCAGCAACATCGTCTTCCAGGCGGTCATCAATGTCCTGCTCTATTTCTACACCGACGTCTACGGCATAGAAGCCGCCGCCGCTGGCACGCTGATGATGGCGGTGCGTATTTTCGACGCCATCACGGATCCAGTAATGGGCGCGATAGCCGACCGCACGCGCACCAGGCATGGCCGCTACCGACCCTGGATGCTGTGGGTTGCGGTCCCCTACGGCGCCCTCGCCGTGGCCGCGTTCATCACGCCTGACGTCTCGACGGGACAAAAGCTGGTCTACGCCTATATCAGCTATGCGCTGCTGATGACGGCCTACACCGCCGTCAACGTGCCGTACTCGGCGCTGGGCGGCGTGATGACTGGTGACAGCGAGGAGCGTGGCAACCTGCAGACCTGGCGCTTCGCGATGGCCATGGTGGGTGGATTCCTGGTGACCAGCTCCATCTTCCCGCTGGCGAAGATCCTGGGCGGTGGAGAGGAACCGGAGAACTACCAGCTCGGCTTCCCGCTGGCCATGACGGTGATGGCCATCATAGGCGTGCTGTGCTTCCTGCTGTGCTTCCGGCTCACCAAGGAACACGTGTATCCGGACGCGCACCTGCCGAAGCGCAATCCGCTTCAGGATCTGGCGGCCATGTTCGCCAATTCGCAGTGGCTGGTCATCGCCATCGCGACCCTGGTGCTGATGACGCGGGGCGCGATGCAGGGCGCATCCAAACCCTACTTCGTCGACTACTACCTGATCACCGACAATCTGCCGGGATGGCTTGGCTGGTTCATGGGCTCCACCTCTGCGAAGCTGTCGGCCTTCCTCAGCCTGACCATGCTGGCCGGAGTGGCCGGCGCCATGACGGCCAATTACCTGGTGCGAACCTGGTGCAAGGTGTCCATCATGAGGGTGGCGATGGCTGCAACCATCGTGATGAACGTGAGTCTGTTCCTGATTCCCCGTGATGCCGTGCTGTCAGCGCTGCTCATCCTCATGGTGTCGAACTTCTTCCACATGATGTTCATTCCCCTGCTCTTCTCCACGGTGCCGGATACCGTGGATTACGGCCTGCGCACGCGAGGCAGGGGCGCGATGGCGATGTTCTGTGCCGGGCACCTGTTCGTGCTCAAGCTCGGCATCGCCTTCGGCGCCTTCCTGGTGGGCCACATGCTGGGCTGGTTCGGCTACGTGGCCCACGCCGAACAGACCGAGCGCGCGCTCGACGGCATCATGCTCGCCTTTGCGGGCAGCTCGATCGTGGCCGCAGTGGTGGTGCTGATCTGCCTGCAGTTCTACCGCCTCACGAAGGGATGGCAGGACCGGCTGCCCGCGGACCCGAGGTAGCAGCTGGTGGGCCGGACGATCCAGAACCCGATCCTGCCGGGGTTCAACCCGGATCCGTCGATCGTGCGCGTGGGCGATGACTACTACATCGCCACGTCGACTTTCGAGTGGTATCCGGGCGTGCAGATCCATCATTCACGGGACCTGGTGAACTGGCGCGTCATCGCGCAGCCGCTGAATCGCGCCGCGCTGCTCGACATGCGCGGCAACCCCGATTCCTGCGGCATCTGGGCGCCCTGCCTCACGCACGCCGATGGCCTGTTCTGGCTGGTGTATACCGACGTGAAGCGCCATGAAGGCAGCTTCAAGGACACGCACAACTACCTGACCACCTGCGAACGCATCGAGGGCAACTGGTCGGATCCGGTCTATCTCAACAGCAGCGGCTTCGACGCCTCGCTGTTCCATGACGACGACGGCCGCAAGTGGCTGGTCAACATGGAGTGGAATTTCCGCCCCGGAGACCACCCGTTCAACGGCACCCTGCTGCAGCAATACGACCATGCTGCCCGGCAGCTGGTCGGCCCGATCCGCAACATCTTCCGCGGCACCGACCTGCGCGTCACCGAAGGGCCCCACATCTACCGGCGCAATGGCTACTACTACCTGCTGACCGCGGAGGGCGGCACCGGCTACACGCATGCAGTGACCATGGCCCGCTCGCGGCAACTTGAAGGTCCCTACGAAGTGGACCCGATCAAGCACATCGTCACCTCGAAGGACGATCCGGCCCTGCCCCTGCAGCGCGCCGGGCATGGCGACTGGGTGGAAACGCAGAACGGGGAGTTTTACCTGGTCCACCTGTGCGGCCGCCCGCTGTCGCTGCACTCAGCCTCGGACCAGCAGCGCTGCCCGCTGGGACGCGAGACCGCGATCCAGAAGGCGCAATGGACCGCGGACGGCTGGCTCAGGCTGGCCAACGGCACCAACAAGCCGGACCTTGCGACGCCCGCGCCTGACCTGCCGCCACATCCCTGGCCGAAGCCACCGGCCCGCACGCAGTTCAACACCGACCAGCTGCCGATCGATTTCCAGTGGCTGCGCTATCCCTGGGATGAAGGACTCTTCACGCTCAAGGCCCGCCCCGGCTTTCTGCGGCTGCTGGGCGCCGAATCGTTCGGGTCGTGGTTCCGCCAGTCGCTGATCGCGCGGCGCCAGCAGGCCTTCTGCTTCACCGCCACGACGAAGGTCGAATTCGAGCCAGACACCCTGCAGCAGGCCGCCGGACTCATCTGCTACTACAGCGCGCAGAAATTCCACTATCTGCACGTCACCTGCGACGACGAGGGC
The DNA here is from genome assembly GCA_035514045.1 of Steroidobacteraceae bacterium. GTDB lineage: Bacteria > Pseudomonadota > Gammaproteobacteria > Steroidobacterales > Steroidobacteraceae > ZC4RG30. The sequence continues at coordinate 8,168 of DATKBK010000203.1, forward strand.
CGCAAGCACCTGTCGATCATCAGTTGCCTGGGTGAGGAGCGCTTCTACCTTGCCTATCCCATCGAGTCGGCGAAGGCGATCCCGCTGCCCCGTGGGCAGGCCATCTGGCTGCGCGCACAGGTGGAGTTCGCCGTGCTGCGATTCTCCTGGTCGCTGGATGGCGAACGCTGGACCATGCCCGAGGGGGAACTGGACTACTCGCTGATCTCCGATGAGGCCGGCAGGGGCTACACCAAGAGCTTCACCGGTGCCTTCGTCGGCATGGCCTGCCACGACATCAGTGGTCGGCGCCAGCCCGCCGACTTCGAGTTCTTCGAATACGTCGAGCACGAGCCGGCGTCGCCCTGAAGCCTGGCGGCGGCGCGCCCCGGATTGCTCGCCGTCAGGTTGTCCGCTCGGCCGACGAGCTTGCGGCCTGCGGCTCGGGCGTAGCGGTTTCGTCCCCCGGGACGGGTTTGTCGCGCCACCAGGTGGCCAGCGTCGCGCCCGTGATGTTCATCAGCGAACCGAATACCGTGGGCGCGAGCCCGACCGTCGCCATCTTGCCCATCTCCTGGGCGAGGCCCGTGGCGAGCCCCGCGTTCTGCAGACCCACTTCGAAGGAGATCGTGCGACAGGACTTTTCATCGAGGCCCAGCAGGCGACAGCTCCAGTAGCCGAGCACGTAACCGGCGACATTGTGCAGCAGGCTGATCAGGATCAGCAGCAGGCCGATCACCAGCAGGTTGTCGCGGGCGCCCGCCGTCATGATCATCAGGATCACGACGATGCCGCCCATCGACACTTTTGGCATCAGCCGGTCCAGCCAGCCGGTCCGGCCGTGCAGGAAGTGGTTGAACACGAGGCCGGCAGCAATGGGCAGGATGGTGATCTTGATGATGCTCCACATCATTCCCCAGGTATCGATGGGGATGTACTCCCCGGCAAGCCACTGCATGTAGAACGGGGTGACCAGCGGCGACAGCAGCGTCGCCACCGTCGTCAGCGTGACCGAGAGCGCCAGATTGGCCTTGGCAATATAGGCCATCACATTGGATGCGAGCCCGCTCGGCGCCGCGCCGATCAGCACCACGCCAGCGGCGATCTCCGGCTCCAGATCGAATGCCAGCGCAAGTCCGGCGCCCACGAACGGCATGATGGTGTACTGGCACCCAAGCCCGATGAAAACGGCTTTCGGCGACTTGACCACACCGACAAAATCCCGGGCGCTCATCGCCGTGCCCATGCCGAACATGATGATCTGCAGCAGCGGCACGATCAGAGCGCTCAACTGAAACTCGCCCCAGCTGACGAGCGGCGCCGGCCAGCACATCGCGAACGAGACGGCGGCGAAGATCAGCAAGCTGAACGAGATGCCGCGCAGCTTCTCGTTGCCGCGCGCGCCGAAGGCTGCGAGCGCAAAGAACACCACCAGCACGGGGCCCGCGATCTGCGGCCGATCGACAGCGAAGAGCGCAAGCGCAGCGACGAGCAGGGCGAGCGAAGCCCACATGGCGAGACGGTGCAGCTGAGTCATCGAAGAGCTCGACGTGATGTCGAATCCTTAAGCCGGCAGCGCCGGCTACCAGTTCATGAACGATCCGTC
>DATKBK010000204.1:0-2284 GCA_035514045.1 Steroidobacteraceae bacterium
ACTGGACCTGTTCGATGCCGCCGCCGATGGCAACGTGGACGCCAGTGCGAATGCGGCGCGATTGCAGCGCGATGCACGCGTGCGCCACGCATACCTCGCCGCGGACGCCTCGCCGGCCCGCTTCCAGATCCGCTGATACCAAACTCCACGAAAGGAATTCCGCCATGCTCGACATGCGTCAAGTCACCAAGGTCTACCGCACCGAACTGGTCGAGACGCACGCATTGCGCTCGCTCGACCTGCACGTGGCCGACGGCGAGTTCGTCGCAGTCACCGGGCCGTCCGGCTCCGGCAAGACCACCTTCCTCAACATCGCCGGCCTGCTGGAAACCTTCACCGGCGGCGAGTTCCACCTCGATGGCCAGGACGTGCGCGGCCTCTCCGACGATGCGCGCAGCAAGCTGCGCAACCAGAAGATCGGCTTCATCTTCCAGAGCTTCAACCTGATCCCGGACCTCAACCTGTTCGACAACTGCGACGTGCCGCTGCGCTACCGCGGCATGCCGGCCGGCGAGCGCAAGTTGCGCATCGAGGATGCGCTGGGCCTGGTCGGGCTGGGCTCGCGGATCAAGCATTATCCGGCCGAACTCTCCGGCGGCCAGCAGCAGCGTGCGGCGATCGCGCGCGCATTGGCGGGAAGCCCGCGCCTGCTGCTGGCGGACGAACCCACCGGCAACCTGGATTCGCAGATGGCGCGCACCGTGATGGAACTGCTGGAGGACATCAACCAGCAGGGCACCACCATCGTCATGGTGACCCACGACCCCGAACTGGCCGCGCGCGCCCAGCGCAACGTGCACATCGTCGACGGCATGGCCACCGACCTGTCGATCGAGCCCGGGCTGGTGCATGCCACGCACGCGCCGCATCCCGACACCGCCGCCGTCGGCGCCTGAAGCGGAGACCCACCATGTTCGGTTATTACCTCAACCTCGCCTTGCGCAGCTTCAGGCGCAACAAGGCGCTGACCGTGCTGATGGTGCTGGCGATCGCGCTCGGCATCGGTGCGTCGATGACCACCCTCACCGTGTTCCACGTGCTGTCCGGGGATCCCATCCCGGACAGGAGCGACCGCCTGTTCTACGTCCAGCTCGATCCCGAGAACATGCGGGGCTACCGTCCGGGCGAGGAACCGGAGACGCAGATGACCCGCTTCGACTCGGAAACCCTGCTGGCGCAGAAACGCGCGCTGCGCCAGGTGATGACCAGCGGCGGCAACGTGGTGATCACCCCCGACAAGGTGGGCGCCGGCCCGGAGTTGACCGACGCGCGTTATGCCAGCAGTGATTTCTTCCCGATGTTCGACGTGCCGCTGCAGTACGGCCGCGGCTGGACCGCGGCCGAGGATGAAGGCAAGGCCCGTGTCGCGGTGATCAGCAAGGAACTCAACGACAAGCAGTTCGGCGGCGTGGACAGCACCGGCAAGACCCTGCGCATCGATGGCAACGACTTCCGCATCGTCGGCGTGCTCGGCGCATGGCGGCTGGCGCCGCGCTTCTACGACCTCCACAACGACCAGTACGGCACCACCGAGGGCGTGTTCCTGCCGTTCAGCACCTCGCGCGACTTGGAGATGGGTACCCAGGGAAGCACCAGTTGCTGGGGCGATTCCGGCGGCGACAGCCACGCGCCAAACGTGCCTTGCGCATGGGTGCAGTACTGGGTGGAACTGGAATCGCCGGCACAGGCCGCCGCTTACCGGAACTACCTCGTCAACTACTCCGACCAGCAGCGTGCGGCCGGCCGTTTCCAGCGCCCGAGCAATGTGCGCCTGCGCAATGTCATGGAGCTGATGGAGTTCAACAAGGTGGTGCCTGGCGACGTGCGCCTGCAAGTCTGGCTGGCGTTCGGTTTCCTGCTGGTCTGCCTGGTCAACACGGTGGGCCTGCTGCTGGCCAAGTTCCTGCGCCGCAGCGGCGAGATCGGCGTGCGCCGTGCACTCGGTGCATCACGCGCCGAGATCTTCAAGCAGTGCCTGGTCGAAGCCGGCACGGTCGGCGTGGCCGGCGGGCTGCTGGGCCTTCTGCTGGCCCTGCTCGGCCTGTGGGCGGTACGCCAGCAGCCGGCCAGCTATGCCTCGCTTGCCCACCTCGATGGCTCGATGCTGCTGCTCACCTTCGCATTGGCGGTGTTCGCAAGCCTGCTTGCCGGGCTGCTGCCCGCATGGCGCGCCATGCAGGTGACGCCCGCCATCCAGCTCAAGAGCCAGTAACCAAGGATCCCCGACATGGACATCCGCCCCATCCTCTCCACCCTGATGCGCCACAAGATCGCGTCCCTGCTG
>DATKBK010000205.1:0-4533 GCA_035514045.1 Steroidobacteraceae bacterium
CGCGGCAATGGAAGGCATGTCCATGTCCGAGTACATTCTGCGCGAAGTCGGCAAGGCGCTGGATACACCCACCCGCCGCGAAGTGCTTGACCGCATCGCCGCACTGCCGGATCGCCGGCTCCGCGAGACCCCTGCCAAGGCAGTTCGAGCCGAACGCGACAGCCGGTGATCGTCCTCGATGCCTCGGCGCTCATCGAGTTGATCCTCGGTACTCCCGCCGGCAAATCCCTTGCGGCTCGCATCGCCGCTCCGGAAACAGGGCTGCACATCCCGCACCTGGCCGACATCGAGATCGCGCAGGTCCTGCGTCGCTACGTCAGAAACAAAGTCATCGACCCAATCGTGGCTGCGACCGCACTTGATGATCTGTGCGCGCTGGATCTCCAGCGCCACGCGCACGAACCGCTGCTGCTTCGCGTCTGGGCACTGCGCGACAACCTCTCGGCATACGATGCCGTCTACGTGGCATTGGCCGAAGTCCTCGACGCCACGCTGCTGACCGGCGACGCGCGGCTGGCGGCAGCGCCTGGTGTGGCCTGCCGGATCGAGATGGTGGGATAACCTCCCGGGAGCGGGCATGCCCGGCTTCCGCGGCTTCGTCCTTTCCTTAAGGCTAGCGCAGCTGCCTGGCGATGCTGTCGAGCACTGGCAGCACGAACTGGCTGAGTTCGGGTGGTGCGCTGACATTCACCACCCTGCGGCCAAGGCGCGTCAGCACGCGATAGCCACTACCGTCACCCTCCCCGCCCCAGGTGTGCAATCGCATCCCGTTGCGCTGCTGCAGCATTCCAGTGGCCGGGGTACTGATCACGGACCGGTCCTCCCGCTGCATGGCCTCCACATCCGTAGGCGCCTCTTCGATCAGCACACTGAGCGGTGCGGGGCCCCTTCCACCGAACGACGCGATCAGCATGCCGTCCTCGCGCCGCAGTGTGGCCAGTTGCAGGCCCGGGACTTCGGCGGCAACACGGGCGAGGATGGACGCTAGGGTGTCACCCGGTGCGATGGAGTGCAGCGCCGGCGACATGGCCGATTCCAGTCGCATGGATACTTCCTGCAGGGAAGAGGCCAGACCTGCGACGGAGTTGCGCGTCTCGGCTGGTGCGTCCGGGCGGCGCGCGATCTGCGAAGCCTGGCGCGTCGTGGACTGGATCGAACTGTTCAGCGCGTGCAGCTTGAGGCTCAGTGCGCTCTGGTTGGTGCCGTCGTCACTGACCACCGAAGATGCGGCCCGCTCAAGCGTAGCCAGCTCGGTCAGCATCCAGTTGTCAGGGTTGCGCCCGATGACCGACGCCTCCTGGCGCGCTGTCTGCGCCAGCGTGAGGGCGGAGATGGCTGCGCGATGACCGGCCGTGGAGCTCACTGGCTCCGCTCCAGCAGAGACCGGCATCAGCGCCGCCGAAAGTTCCGCAGACCTGGCGCGCAGCGCTGCCGCCAGCGGCGCGAAGCTGGCCGGCGGGAGCTGGGCCCCGCGTGGACGGGTCGCGATGTTCGATGCCAGATTGGCCGTATTGATCAGTGCGTTGACGATCTCGACACAGTTTGCCGCGAAGGCTGCCGGGTTGCGCCCGTCGTCATTGACCACGGCCAGCGCATGGCGCTGCACATGGTTGAGTCCCGTGATCGGATAGGTAAGCGTGTCGAGCGACGCGGTGGATTCATCCGCCAGCGCGTCGCGAACCAGTTCAAGGATGTCTGCGACCACCTGCCGGGGCGACTGGTTCAGCCTCCCCGGCGCAATGCTGGCAACCGTGGCCACAGGACCCTGCGCCGTCGGGGCGGTCTCGGATGCCGTCCCGCTCGTCGTATCCGGCGCCGGGCCAGCAACCATCGTTCCGGCATCCGGGGCCGGTGCCATTGCCGTTGCGTCGGGCATCACGGCAGCTTCGACCGACGCATCGCGCGCGCCATTGCATGCCGCGACGAAGCAGGTGACGATCAGCAGCGCCAACCCAACCCACGCCACCGACGCGCGGCTTGCGCCAGCGCGAACCACGGCCGGGTCGAGCACGCTTGCGACCCTGCGCCGCAGTGTCGATCGCCGCGCCATCGACGGCGCCGGCCCCAGCAGGATTGGCGGCCGCGCCATCGCCCGCGCCAGCGCCAGCAATTGCCCGGCGTACTGTGTCTGGCCGCAACCCTGACCCAGCGCTGCGTCGTCACAGGCCACCTCGCTCTCCTGCCGCAGACGCCGGCAGGCAAGCCATGCCAGCGGGTTGAACCAGTGGATCGCGCGGAACACGCCAGCCAGCAACTGGGTGAACCAGTCGTTGCGCCGGATGTGCGCCAGTTCATGGAGCAACACGACCTGTATGCGCTCGGCGGGCCAGCTTCCGGCATCGGCCGGCAGCAGCAACTGGGGCCGCAGCAGTCCGCATGTCGCCAGCAAGCAAGCGTGGGAACTTCGCTTCAGGGTCACCGCGCGCCGCACGCCATAGGCACGCGAGACCGCCGCAAGGTGACGCTGCCATACCTGATCATTCAGTGGCTCTGCGCGTGACGCGAGCCAGCGAACCTGCAGCAGACCCAATGCCAGCAGCGCAAGCGCCGCGACGACGCCAGCCACGTATGCAGCCAGAATGATCTCCAGCACACCAGAGGGTCCCGCCACCGAGCCGGGCAAGTGCGCCCGCGACACTGCACCGGTGACCGCCGTCGGCGCCTCTGCAGCCGCATCGCGCGCGGGCGGCAGTACCGCTTCCGACTCGTCGCTTCCAGTCGTTGGCTCGGTGGAAGCCGGGTAAGTCGACGGTGGTGCGCGTGCTGGCGCAGGCGGATCTGCAGTCGTGCGGGCCAGGTCGATCGCGGCCGGCAGCACGGACCACCGCGGCATCCACGCGGGCAGCGCTGCGCTCATCAGCGGCACGACCGCGGCACACGCCATCCCCGTCGCGATCACCGCATGCTTCAGGCTGGCCGCCCGTCCACGAAGCAGCCACGCCACTCCCAGCGTGACCAGCAGAACCGTTGACACCTGCAGGGTCGCGACCAGCAGTGTGGTCACGACCGCTCCGCCTTCTTGGCCCGCTGGATCAGTCGCTCGATCTCATCCAGCTCCTCGCCCGATAGTCGCATGTCCCCGGTGCCCAGCAGCGCGGCAAGCACCTGCCCTGCAGAGCCGTCGAAGAAGGTGTCGGTGAGATAGCGCAGCATGGACTGCCGCGCCTCACGCTGTGAAACCGTCGGCGCATACACATAGCGCATGCCCTGCTCGGCATGGCGCAGGTGGCCCTTCTGCTCCAGCACCCGCAACTGCGCGCGCACCGTCGAATAGGCTGGCCGGCCCGACAGCGCCGCCACTACCTCGGCGACGCTGGCCTCGCCGCGCTGATGGATCACGTCCATGATCTGCCGCTCGCGCCGCGACAGCGTGTGGTGCGCGGCACCCTTATGTGCTATTTTTTTAGGCATTCAGGGCATTCTTCTGCCATGCTGGCCTGGGTGTCAAGTGCAGTCATGCAGGCCGGTGTGCGTCCTGCCTATTCATCGTAGACACGGCTCCACCATCCAATCGGCACGTGCCTCAGCAGTACGATCTTGCGACCCAGGTCCGTATCGACCAAGACTGCCGTGTAACCTTGCTCCACACCGATCCGGACCCCGCGTGTCTCGGTGATCCGGTGTGCCGTGACCACGCGCTTGTCGTATCGGTTGTATTCGAGGGCTGACTTCAGGACTTGAGGAATGGGCGCAGTCGCGGGCAGGTCGATCTTCCGAAACATGCCATTGGTCCAAAGTCCGCCCGTGGCGGACAGGCGTGCAACCAGTTCCGCTATTGGGTCTGTCTCCCGAGCGCCCGCCGCCGGATCAGGAAACTTGATCTCGAAGTAGTCCCGCTCCGCCGTCGGGCAGTCGACCGGGCAGTCGTGCCGCGAGATGACGAGACGTTGCCCATCGGCGGAGACGGCCATCGGCACCACATACGGCCCGATGTCAAACTGCTTCGAAAGGCTGTATCGGCGCCAGGTTCTGGTGTCGACGACTTCGATCGGTTCGTAGAAGATCCAACGGTTGCGGGCAATGAACGCATAGGACACGACATCCGGGGAGAGGCTGACGGGCTTGCCACCCATCTCTCTGAACGTCAGATGGGATCGCGTGACATCGCCTTCCTCGGTCGGTTGGGCAAGCACGATTGCGAACTGGCCGCGTGATGCGTTGACCAACTGTTCACCTCCCCAGTTCGGCTGCGTGGCGATCCACTGTTCTCCGTCAACAATGATGGGTTCGGGAAGCCGGCGGATTGCGAAGCCGCCCGCAGATGCCTCATCAGTCGGAGGGTTCGAACGATCGAGATCTTGGGCTTCCGCCATGGTTGTGCACAGAAGTGGCGAGAATGCCAACAGGAGGACCAGGCATCTCATCGTGGGATTTCCTTGCGGAGCACCCCTTCTCCAGGCTGATGTCCGGCTCCTTCGGGCGGTGCTATTTTTTTAGGCATTAGGGGGATTCTTCTGCACGCTACCGGGCGTGTCAAATGCAGCCGCGGCAGCAATACCTGGTGTGGGCCCGGCGGGGTTGCCGACCGTCCAC
>DATKBK010000206.1:0-3073 GCA_035514045.1 Steroidobacteraceae bacterium
AATGCTGCCATGGCCAGCAGCGGCACACCCAGCGTGCGCCCGAGCTCGCGCAGCTGGGTGCGTGGCTCCTCGCCGGTGGCCAGCCGCAGCACCGGCCCGAGAAATCCCAGGCCAACCAGCTCCAGTCCCCGGACAGCGCTATTTGCCGACGACATTCGCGCCCTCGATCTTCTGCTGGCCCTTCAGCCCGATGGCAAAGCCGTCGATGTAGGCATTGGGCTTGCGCCCGTCATAGGTCATGCCGTCGATGAAATCCTTCACCGGCGGCCTGAAGCCATCGCTGTCCCAGGGCACGTCGGCCTTGGCGATCTTGCCTTCGTCGAGCAGCAGCTGGGCTGCCTGCACGTAGATGTCGGGGCGATAGACCTGCTTCGCAGTCTCGATATACCAGCTGTCGGGCCGGCTCTGCTCGAGCTGGCCCCAGCGACGCATCTGGGTCAGATACCAGACCGCGTCGCTGTAGAACGGATAAGTGGCGTGGTAGCGCCAGAACACGTTGAAGTCCGGCACCGCACGCTTTTCGCCCGGCGCATATTCGAATGTGCCAGTCATGCTGGCGGAGATCACACTGACATCCGCACCGACGTACTGCGGCTTCGAGATCAGCGCCGCGGCCTCGCGGCGGTTCGCGGCGCTGGCATCCAGCCACTGCGCGGCACGGATCATCGCCTTGAGCATCGCCAGGTGCGTGTTGGGATATTTCTCGGCCCAGGCCTTGGTGACGCCGAGCACCTTTTCCGGATTGTTCTTCCAGATCTCGTAATCGGTGATGACCGGCACGCCCACCTTCTTGAACAGGGCCTGCTGGTTCCACGGCTCGCCGACGCAATAGCCGTTGATGGTGCCGGCCTCAAGCGTGGCCGGCATCTGCGGCGGCGGCGTCACCGACAGCAGCACCTCGGCCCTGACCTGTCCGGTGATGTCCGAGGAAGAATAGAACCCGGGATGCACGCCGCCAGCGGCCAGCCAGTAGCGCAGCTCATAGTTGTGGGTGGAGACCGGGAACACCATGCCCATGCGAAAGGGCTTGCCCCCATCCCTGAACGACTTGACCACCGGCTTGAGCGAGTCAGCCTTCACGGGCCGCACCGGCTTGCCCTGGGCATCCTTGGGGATGTGGGGCAGCATCTGCTGCCAGACCGCATTCGATACCGTGATCGCGTTGCCGTTCAAGTCCATGCTGAAGGCGGTGACGATGTCGGCCCTGGTGCCGATGCCTACGGTTGCGCCCAGTGGCTGGCCCGCCAGCATGTGCGCTGCGTCCAGCTCGCCGGTAATGACGCGGTCGAGCACGACCTTCCAGTTCGCCTGCGGCTCCAGCGTCACATACAGGCCTTCGTCCTCGAAGAAACGCTTCTCGTAGGCAATGGCCAGCGGCACCATGTCGGTGAGCTTGATGAAGCCGATCTTCAGCTGCTCCTTCTCGAGCTTCAGCTGCTTGGCCGCTGCCGTGCCGGCCTGCGCTGCCAGCGCGCCTGCCGCCAGCCCCTTCAAAACCTTGCGCCTTGACGTATCCAGCGTGAACTTCATGTCTGCTCCCGATTCCTGTCGCAAAAACAAGAACGCCGCCGGTCTCGATTGGGGAGAAATCCCAACAGGAACCGGCGGCGTTGCCGTTGCAGCCTTCCGTCGATGGCGGCATGCACTGGACAATCAGCAAGCAAGCATCGTGCCAGCGGCGGGACGGACGCGGGAGATCCCGCCATGGCCTGTCAATGCGGCTGCGGCGTGCGGGAATCGGCTGGCATGCATCCCGTGCGTACGATGCCGGGTTCATCCCAGTGCGCGGCAGTGCAGACTTGCCCGCGCTCAGTGCAGGCCCCTCATCGCTCACCCGCAAGGTTCCAATCACAGCCTAGGCAGCTATTTGCCGCTGGTGCCCGGTATCACGCTCCAGCAAGCCCGTCAGATTGGTCCCACAACTATAAGAGACAATGTCCGCTCCAGCCGCCTGCGGCATTGATAGAGAGTTCGACCATGAAAAATCCCTTCCTGATATCCCTTGCCGCCGCCGGATCGCTGGCCCTGTTGGCTGCCTGTAGCAACGCCGATACCTCCGCCACCACCGAGGCCGAGATGGCGGCCGAGGTCGCCGAGAAGGAAGCGGAGCTGGCGAAGCTCGAGGCCGACCTGGCAGAACAACAGGCCGCGAACGCGAGACCGCCGGCCGCCGCCACCAGGCCCAGCAGCACCGCGTCCAACCCCAGACCCTCGACCAGCGCACCGGTCGCCGCCAGCACGATCACGGTACCGGCTGGCACGCAGCTGCCGATGTCGCTGTCCACGGCCTTGTCCTCCAAATCCGCCAAGGTGGGCGACAGCGTTCGCGCGGTGCTCACCAGTGCTGTCATGGTGGATGGCCGGACCGCGATTGCGTCGGGAACAACCGTCGCCGGCTCCGTCATCAAGGTGGTATCCGGCAGCGAGAAGATCGGCGGCACCCCGACCCTGGTAGTTGCCTTCGATCGGCTTGAGCTGCCGGGCGGCAGGGATGTGCCGATCAGCGGCGAGATCAGCAGCTCGGGCAAGAGCGACAATACCCGTGACACCGTGAAGATCGTCGGCGGCGCCGCTGCCGGCGCACTGCTCGGCGATCAGGTCACCGACAAGGACCGGGGCAAGGTCATCGGTGGCATCCTCGGCGCCGCTGCAGGCGCAGTTGCCGCCAGCAAGACCGGTACCGAGGTCAAGATGGCCGAAGGCACGGCGCTGAGCCTGGTGCTGGCCGCGCCGGTCGAAGTCACGCGCTGATTCGTTCGCGGCGCCTTATCAGGTCCTGCACCAGCTCCAGCCCCGATTGCCGAGCTGGCGGCAGGACCGCATCTGATTCCGCCAGCGCAGAGACGCGCTCGCCCCAGCGCACCAGGTGCGCACACCAGCTCAGGCCGGCACCGAATGCTGGCAACAGCAGCAACGCGCCCGCCCGAACCCGCCCCGCTGCCAATGCTTCGACCAGAGCCACCGGCACGGTGGCTGCAGACATGTTGCCGTAGCGCTGCACGTTGACGAAGGCACGCTCCGCCGGAATGCCAAGCTTGTGCGCCACCGCCTCGATGATGCGCAGATTGGCCTG
>DATKBK010000207.1:0-2597 GCA_035514045.1 Steroidobacteraceae bacterium
GGCGGCGATGGCCTGCCCATGCACGAGGCCGCGCTGTGCCTGGCGGCGTTGCGCGGTCGTCAGGCCGGCGAGGGCGACGCGCTTCAGCGCCGGGCGCGGCGGCTTGCGGGCGGTCTTGAAATCATTGATGCGATACAGCGCCGTACCGGTGAGGTCGGCGACGGCGCGCCCGAGATAATAGGCATCGACGGGATCGGCTTGCGGCTGGTCGATGGCCAGCGCCAGCCGCGCGGCACGCGTGCGCAAGGCAGCAGCCAGCGCGGCGCTGACCGCCTTGCGCCAGCCCCGCTGGCGAAACTCGGGGCGCTTGCCCAGACCGACCACCAGCAACCGGCTTGCCTTCAGACCGGTCGGGGACAACAGCAGCTGGGTCTCGCCGGCGCGTACCGGCAGGTCGCCCGCCGACTTCAGCCGCCGCAGCAGGCCGCGCGTGGCCGCATCGATGGCCTGCGCAGTGCCGGAGAAAACCTCCTCGTCGAACATCCCGATAGCCAGACAGTCGGTGGCGAGCGCGGCCAGGCGCTGCTCGCTGGTATCGAACTGGACCATGATGTAGTTGGGCTCCGCGGCCGGTGCAGCCGTCTTGTTTCGATGGGTTTAGAGTGTAGCCCAATGCGCGTCCTGGATCGGTACATCATGACCGCCCTCGGCCGGTACATTGCGCTGTCAATGGCCGTGCTGCTGGTGCTGGCGGCCCTGTTCCTGTTCGTCAATGAACAGGGCTGGGTCGGGGCTGGGCGCTACGGACAATTCCAGGCGCTGGGTTATGTACTGGCGCAGTTGCCTGCGACGGCCCTGCAGTTTCTGCCGGTGGCAGCGCTGTTGGGGGCGCTGCTGGCAATGGGTCAGCTGGCGCGAGGCAGCGAGCTGACGGTGATGCGCGCCGCGGGTATCCCGGTTGCGCGCATCGCGGCCACGGTGGCAGTGGCCGGTCTGCTGCTGCTCCCCGTCGCAGTGGCGGTGGGCGAGTGGCTTGCGCCGCAGCTGGCGCAGATCGCGCGGGTCTCCCGCGCGCTGGATCGCAACGAGAGCCTGGGCGTTGCAGCAGGTTCGGCCTGGCTGCGCGACGGCGACCTGCTGCTGCGTGCCGATGCCGGGGGCGGCGTGACGATATTTGAACTGGACGGGGAGCGGCGTCTGGCCGCCGTTACCACGGCCGGCCAGGCGCGGCCGTTGGCAGAAGGAGGCTGGGAACTGCGTGACACGGCGCAGACGCTGTTTGCAACTGATTCGGTCAGCCTGGGCGCCGGCGGTACCCGTCGACTTGCCACCAGCGCAGGCGCAGAGATCCTGGAGCTGGCGGGCAAGGATCCTCGCCAGCTATCGCTGACCGAATTGCGGCGCGCCATCCGGTTGTTTGACGCCCAGGGCCAGGACACCCGCCGTCAGCGTTTTGCGTTCTGGTCCGGGGTCGCTCGGCTGGCGGCGATTCCGCTGGCGATGCTGCTGGCCGTGCCACTGCTGTTCAGCTTCCTGCGCCATGCAGAAGGCGGTGCGCGTGCGGCGCTCGGCCTTGGGGTGGGGCTGCTCTATTTCGTGGCCCAGCGCATGGTGGAAAACGGCACCCTGGCCTTCGGGCTCGCGCCGCTGCCGCTGGCCTGGCTGCCGACGCTGCTGCTGGGTTTTGCAGTGGCGTTGCTGCTGTGGCGCACGCGGCGCATCAGCGCTGCTTGAAGTCCTCCGGGACCAGCTGGTGCCGACCCAGCAGCTTGTAGAAATCGGTGCGGTTGCGCCGCGCCAGCCGGGCCGCCTGGCTGACATTGCCACCGGTGATCTGCAGGATCTGCGACAGGTAGCCGCGCGTGAATTCGTCGCGGGCCTCGTCGAAGGAGGGCAGTCTTCCCGGCGCGCCACCCAGCGACTGCTGCACCAGCTCGACCGGAACGATGGGCGTCTGCGACAGCGCCACGGCCTGGCGTACCAGGTTCTGCAGCTGGCGCACGTTGCCGGGCCAGTCGGCGGTGGCCAGCAGTTCGAGCGCCTCGGGCGGAAAGATGCTGCGCTGGCCGGTTTCGGTCGCGATCTGCGACAGGAAGTGTGCGATCAGCAGCGGGATATCCTCGCGCCGCCGCGCCAGCGGCGGCATCTCGATCTGCACCACGTTGAGCCGGTAGTACAGTTCCTCGCGGAAATGGCCGGTGGCGGTGGAGTCCTGCAGGTCGCGGCTGGCGGTGGAGATCACGCGGGTGTGGATGGCGCGCGGCGTGTCGGAGCCGGCCGGACGAACTGCGTCCTCCTGCAGCGCGCGCAGCAGCTTCTGCTGCAGCCGTGGCGGCAGCTCGCCGATCTCGTCGAGCAGGGCCGTGCCGCCGTCGGCCTGCTCGAGCCCGCCCTTGCGCTCCCTGCCGCTGGCCGCGTCGGCGCCGAACAGTTCCATGTCGAGCTGATCCTCCGGCATGCCGGTACACCGGATCACCACGAACGGCCGTGCGCGACGTGGACTGGCCTTGTGCATGGCGCGCGCCATCAGCTCCTTGCCAGTGCCGCTCTCGCCCAGGATCAGCACCCTGGCGTCGGTGCCAGCCACCATGTGCGCCTGCGCGAGGCGCTCTTCCATGATGGCGCTGCGGGTGATGATGTCGGCGCGCCATTCCTCG
>DATKBK010000208.1:0-11615 GCA_035514045.1 Steroidobacteraceae bacterium
TGGCCGCCCGGCTCGGCATCCCCGCCGTCGCCTGCGGCGACGTGCACATGCACGAGCCGGCGCGCCGCGCGCTGCAGGATGTGCTCACCGCGATCCGCCATCGCGTCCCGCTGGCGCAGGCGGGGCGACGCCTGTTCTCCAACGGCGAGCGCCATCTGCGCCCGCGCACCGAACTTGCGCGCCTGTATCCGCCGGAACTGCTGGCCGAGTCCGTGCGCCTGGCCGGCCGGTGCCACTTCTCGCTCGATGAACTGCGCTACCAGTATCCACGGGAGCTGGTACCCGAAGGCCAGACGCCGACCAGCTGGCTGCGCGCACTGGCCGAACGCGGCGCGATGCAGCGCTGGCCCGACGGCATGCCGCAGAAGGTGCGCGCATTGCTCGACAAGGAGCTGGCCATCATCGCCGAGCTGCACTACGAGCCCTTCTTCCTCACCGTACACGACGTGGTCGCCTTTGCGCGCCGCCAGGGCATTCTCTGCCAGGGTCGTGGCTCCGCGGCCAACTCCATCGTCTGCTACTGCCTCGAGGTCACCGCCGTGGGTCCGGGACAGCTCGAGATGCTGTTCGAGCGCTTCGTGTCGAAGGAGCGCGACGAGCCGCCGGATATCGACGTGGATTTCGAGCACGAGCGGCGCGAGGAGGTGATCCAGTACATCTACGGCAAGTACGGTCGCGAGCGCGCGGCGCTGGCGGCCACCGTGATCACCTATGGCCCGCGCAGCGCAGTGCGCGATCTGGTCCGCGTACTGGACATCGACGCGGCCACCGCGGCGGCGGTGACTCGCGCGCTGCGCGGCTGGCGTGGCTACCGTCTGGATCCTGCGCGCTGGCACGAAGATGGCGTCGATGTCACGGCGCCCGCCGTGCAGCAGCTGATCCAGTTCGCCGGGTTGGTGGTGGATTTTCCGCGCCACCTGTCGCAGCACGTCGGCGGCTTCGTGATCTCCGAGGGGCCGCTGTCGGAGCTGGTGCCGGTGGAGAACGCCAGCATGGCCGACCGCACCGTGATCCAGTGGGACAAGGATGACCTGGAAGACCTCAAGCTGTTGAAGGTGGATGTGCTGGCGCTGGGCATGCTCACGGCCATCCGCCGATGCTTTGATCTGGTCGCTGGCTTCCATCGCAGCACGCCGCTGACGCTGGCCACCGTGCCGGCCGACGACCCGCGCGTGTACGGCATGATCTGCCGCGCCGACACCATCGGCGTGTTCCAGATCGAGTCGCGCGCGCAGATGTCGATGCTGCCGCGCCTGCTGCCGCGCTGCTACTACGACCTGGTGATCGAGGTGGCCATCGTGCGTCCCGGACCCATCCAGGGCGACATGGTGCATCCTTACCTGCGCCGCCGCAGCGGCCTTGAGCCCATCTCCTATCCCAGCGAAGCGGTGCGCGCCGTGCTCGAGCGCACCTGCGGGGTGCCCATCTTCCAGGAGCAGGTGATGCAGCTGGCAATGGTGGCGGCCGGCTTCACGCCTGGCGAGGCCGACCAGCTGCGCCGCGCGATGGCGGCCTGGAAGCGCCGCGGCGGCATGGAGCGTTTCCAGCGCAAGCTGCTCGATGGCATGAGCAGCAATGGCTACAGCGAGGAGTTCGCGCTCAGGATCATCGACCAGATCCGCGGCTTCTCCGATTACGGTTTTCCCGAGGCGCATGCGGCCAGCTTCGCGCTGCTGGCCTGGGTGTCGGCCTGGCTCAAGCACCATCATCCGGCCGCCTTCACCGCCGCGCTGATCAACAGCCAGCCGATGGGGTTCTATACGCCCGGGCAGCTGCTGCGCGATGCGCGCACGCATGGCGTCACCGTGCTGCCGGTGGACGTGCGCATCAGCGATGCCCAGTGCACGCTTGAAGTGGATGTCGAAGCTGCTGCTGTCATCGATGGGGTCGGGGTGCCGGCCAAAGCCAGGCCGGCGCTGCGGCTGGGGTTCAATTGCGTGCGAGGGTTGTCCGCCATCGCCAGCGAGGCGGTGGTGGCGGCGCGACGAGCAGCCCCCTTCGCCAGCTGCCAAGCGCTGGGCGAGCGCGCCCGGCTCACGCGCCACGACATGGAGGCCCTGGCCGCCGCCGGTGCGCTGGCCGGGCTCGAGGGGCACCGCCACCTGGCCTTCTGGCAGGTGGCCGGGTACCTGCCGCCGCTGCCGGCCGCGCCCGATGCGGTGCGCGATCCGGCGGCGCCGCTGCTGCGCGCGCCCACCGAGGCGGAGGATTTGCTGGCTGATTACCGGTCCCTGGGATTCACGCTGGGCCGGCACCCGCTGGCGCTGCTGCGCGAGCGACTGACCCGCGGCCGGATTCGCACCGCCGAACAGCTGCAGGACGCCGCCAGCGGCAGCCTGGTGCGCGTGGCGGGGCTGGTCACCGTGCGCCAGCGGCCGCAGACGGCCCGCGGCGTCACCTTCGTCACACTCGAGGATGAATCAGGTCATGTGAACGTGGTGGTATGGCGGGAGCTTGCCGAACGGTGCAACGCGGCGCTGGTGGGCGCCAGGTTGCTGGAAGTGCGCGGCGCGCTGCAACGCGGTGATGGCGGCGTGACCCATGTGCTGGCGCGCGAGCTGATCGACCGCAGCGCGCTGCTCGGCACGCTGCAGGTGGCCAGCCACGACTTTCACTAAAGACAGGGTGGTTCAGCGCGGCGACATGCCCACCCGCAGGCGCGGTGCGCCCCTGCGCTTGGGCTCGTCCAGGTCGTAGTCGTCGAAGTCGGAGGTGAGCTCGGCGGTGCGTCGCTGCTCGGCCAGCAGCTCGAGCTTGCGCCAGGCTGGCACGCCCTGCCGGGTGCCGCGGCGGCGCCCCGCGTCCATGTCACGGGCCAGCCGCACAAGGTCCACTTCTTCCCCGACGCTGTCGCCGTCGAGGGTGTCCTCGTCTTCCGGATCGTCGAATTCTTCCGTTTCCTGCTTCTCGATCATGACCTTCCGCTCATGAAAGAAGAACCAAAACCCTAAATCGAATTCCCGTCGGGACGAATATATACCTCAGCGAATCAGGTTGTTCATCTGGAATATTGGTAACAGCATCGCAAAAACGATGCCCACCACGAACATTCCCATCACGATGATCAGCAACGGGCCCAGCAGGCCCAGCAGCGCGGTCAGCAGCCCATCCAGCTCCCGCTCCTGGCTCTGCGCCGCCCGGTCCAGCATCGCATCGAGCTGGCCGCTGGACTCGCCGCTGGAGATCAGGTGGATGGTCATGGGCGGGAACAGCCGGCTGCTGCCCAGCGAGCGGCCGATGGGCGCGCCTTCGCGCACCCGAAGGGTTGCCGTGGCAACCGCTTCACGCATGGGCAGGTTAGTCACCACCGTGCCGGCGATGCGCAGGGCCTCGAGCACCGGCACCGAGGCGCTGGACAGGATGCTCAGGGTGCGGGTGAAGCGGGCGGTGTTGAAGCCACGCACGATGCGGCCAACAATTGGCACCCGCAACTGGGTGCGGTCCACGCGGGCGCGCACCTCGGGCTTCTTCAGCTGCCGCGCGATGAACCACAGCACCAGCGGCAGCGCCAGCAGCAGCCAGATGCCCCAGTCGCGGAAGAAATTGCTGCTGCCGATCAGCACCCGCGTGATCAGCGGCAGTTCGGCCTTGTAGCTGTCGAACACTTCGGTGACCTTGGGCACCACGAACACCAGCAGGATCGACACGATGACGAAACACACCACCGTCAGCACGATCGGGTAGAGCAGGGCGCCCAGCACCTTCTGCCGCATCACCTCGCGGTTCTCGGTGTAGTCGGCCAGCCGCTCCAGCACCTCATCCAGGTGCCCGGCCTGCTCGCCGGCCGATACCGTGGCGCGGAAGATTTCGGGGAACACCCGCGGGAATTCGCCCAGGCCACTGGCCAGCGGATGACCCTCCATCACCTTGGCGCGCACGCCGATCAGGATCTTCTGCACCCGCGGCTTCTCGCTCTGCTGCGAGACGGCCAGCAGTGCCTCTTCCAGCGGCAGTCCGGCGCGCACCAGCGTGGCCAGCTGGCGGGTGAGCAGCGAAAGTTCGGTGGCCGACACGCCACTGCCGATGCGGAAGGAGAAACTGCGCCGGACGCCTGCCTCCTTCTCCTGCACCTCGGTGACGCTGAGCGGCAGCAGTTTCTGGTCGCGCAGCTGGTTGCGGATGTGCCGGGCGGTGTCGCCCTCGAGCACGCCCTGGCGTTCCCTGCCGCCTGCATCCAGCGCGGTGTATTCGTAGGCGCCCATGGCAACTAGCGGCCCTCCGGGCCGTCAGTCCTCGCGCGTCACGCGCAGCACTTCCTCGATCGTGGTGCTGCCGGAGAGGATCTTGGCGCGGCCGTCATCGCGGATCGACGGCGTCAGGGTGCGCGCATAGCGCTCCATGTCGTGCTCGGCCGCGCCGTCGTGGATCATCGTGCGCAGGTGGTCGTCCACCAGCACCAGCTCGTAGATGCCCATGCGACCGCGGTAGCCGGTGCCGCTGGCAGAGTCGGCGCCGGGGCGCCACACCGTGGCGGCGGTGTCGGGCGCCAGGTTCAGCAGCCGACGCTCGTAATCGGAAGGATTGGCCGGCACGCGCGAGGCCGGATTCAGCACCCGCACCAGGCGCTGCGCCACCACGCCGATCAGACTCGAGGACAGCAGGAAGGGTTCGATGCCCATGTCGCGCAGGCGGGTGATCGCGCCCACCGCGGTGTTGGTATGCAGGGTGGAGAGCACCAGGTGGCCGGTGAGCGAGGCCTGCACGGCGATCTGCGCCGTCTCCAGGTCGCGGATTTCACCCACCATCACCACGTCCGGGTCCTGGCGCAGGATGGCGCGCAGCCCGCGCGCGAAGGTCATCTCCACCTTGGTGTTGACCTGGGTCTGGCCGATGCCATCGATGTAGTACTCGATCGGATCCTCGACCGTCATGATGTTGCGGCCCTTGTCGTTGAGCCGCTCCAGTCCCGCATACAGCGTGGTGGTCTTGCCCGAGCCGGTGGGGCCGGTGACCAGGATGATGCCGTGCGGCTTGTGAATCAGTTCGTCCACCAGGATCTGCGTGCGCGGATCCATGCCGAGGCTGGTGAGGTCGAGCCGGCCAGCCTGCTTGTCGAGGATACGCAGCACCACCCGTTCGCCGTGGCCGGTGGGGATGGTCGAGACACGCACGTCCACCGCGCGGCCGGCGATGCGCAGGCTGATGCGGCCGTCCTGCGGCAGGCGCTTCTCGGCGATGTCCAGCCGCGACATCACCTTGATGCGCGACACCACCAGCGGCGCCACCAGGCGCTTGGTCTGCAGCACCTCGCGCAGTACGCCATCGATCCGCAGGCGCACCACCAGCCGGCTCTCGAAGGTCTCGATGTGGATATCCGAGGCGTTGTCGCGGATGGCCTGACCGAGCAGCGCGTTGATCAGGCGGATGATCGGCGCCTCGTCGTTACTCTCCAGCAGGTCGGCCTGTTCGGGCAGCTCCTGCGCCAGGTGCTCAAGGTCCGCGTTTTCGGTGAGGTCGCCGCCGGCCATGGCCAGTTCGCCGGCACCACTTTCGTAGGCCGCGCGCAGCAGGAGGTCGAACTGTTCATCGCTGACCCGCTCGAGCTTCAGCGGCAGGCGCAGCGCGCGCCTGGCCTCGGCAATGGCACTGGGGTTGACGTCGTGGCGCAGCGCACACACGGCCGCATCGGGCAGCCGTTCACGCAGCACGATGCCGTGGCGGCGGGCGAAGGCGAACGGCAGGTTGCGCAGCGCCTCGCCGGGCACGGCGACGTCCGGCAGGACCACCGTGGCCCCATCGAGCATTTGCGGGTCAGCGCTCACGGCACCGGATTGGTGGTGGCGCCGCCGGCAGGCGCCGGCGTGGGCTGGATGGGATTCTGCGGCTGATCCAGCTCCGGCAGTTCGGGCGGCACGTTGCCGGGCAGCAGCGGCAGGATTTCGCGGCGTTCGCCCTGCTTGATCTGCTGCTCGCGGATCTGGTTGTACTTGCCGCCGGTCAGTGCATCGGCCTGCAGCGAGTCGGTGAGGATCTTCGGCCGAATGAACACCATCAGCATCTTCTGCTGCCGCTGGGCGCCGCGCACTTTGAACAACTCGCCGAGCAGCGGAATGCGGCCCAGGAAGGGCACGCGCGTCTCGGTGTTGCGTTCGAAGTTGCGGATCATGCCGGCCAGCACGATGGTCTGGCCGTCGTCCACCCGCACCTTGGTGTCGAATTCGCGTTTGTTGGTGATCTGGCTGCCGGCGTCGCCGGTGGTGCCGGCCAGTTCCGAACTTTCCAGCTGGATGTCCAGCGTCATCGCGCCGCCGTCGTTGATCTGCGGGGTGATGGTCAGCGTGGTGCCGATCTGCTGGCGGTTCACCGAGGTGGTCGGGTTGAGGTTGAGGCCGCCAGCACCACCACCGCCGCCGCCGCCACCGCCGCCGCCGAGGGAGCTGGTGAATGAACCAAGGAACGGCACTTCCTGACCATCGGAGAAGACCGACTCCTCGTTGTCCAGCGCCAGCAGCTTGGGCTCGGCGATCACGTTGGTGTCGCCGTCCGTACGCAGCGCGCGGATCATCGCGGCGAAGTTCAGGCCGTTGTCCCTGAGGCGACCCAGCCCGATGGTGGCGCCCTGAGGCACCACGGCATTGGGGGTAAGCAGACTCTCAGGATTGGCGATGCCACCTGCCAGGTTGACGATGCTGGCCCCCGCGACCGGCGCGATGAAGCCACCCGCGGGTGTGATGGTGCCGTCCTCGTTCGAGAATATCGCCCAGTTCACGCCAAGGTCGCTGGCCTTGTCGGTGCTCACCTCGGCAATGATGGCCTCGATGAACACCTGCGCCCGCGGAATGTCGAGGCTGGCGATGATGTTCTGCAGTTCGCGCATCATCTTCGGCGGCGCCGTGACGATCAGTGCATTGGTGCTGGGCTCGGCCAGAATGGTGGTGCTGCGATCCGCGGCGCTGCTGGCGGAGGCTGCAGGCGCTGCGCCACCACCGGCGGCGGTGGTTCCGCCAGCCGCAGCCACAGCCTGGGCCTGCGCGATGCCGGTCGCGAATTCCTTCAACAAGGGCGCCATGGTTTCGGCATCACCGAACTTCAGGTAGATCACCTGCGGTTCGCCCCCGTCACCGGCCAGCGGGGTATCGAGGTTGGCAACCCAGGCGGCAATCTGCAGCCGCGCGGCCGCCTCGCCGACCACCAGCACACTGTTGGTGCGCGGATCGGCCGTGACCCGCGGCACCAGGCTCGCCGCTGCGTTGGCGGCCTGCTGCTGGCCTCCCGTGAGCTGGGTCAGCGTGGCTACCACATCCGCGGCGGTGGCGTACTGCAGCGGGATCACCTGCAGGTCGCCGCTGCTGGTCTGGTCCACCTGCTCGATGATGTTGCGCATGCGGTTCACGTTGCCAGCGCGGTCGGTGACGATGATGGAGTTGGTGCCAGGCACTGCCAGCACCACGCCATATTGCGAGCGCAGCTGGTTGAGCACCGTGGCGACCTGCTGGGCATTGACGTTGTTCACCGGGATGACCAGGTGCACCATCTCGTCGGGACCGGTGGTGGGCGTGAATTCGCTGCCGGGCAGGGTGCGCGCGTTGGCCTCCAGCACGATCTTCATCGTGTTGTTGCCCGCCGGCATCGCCGTCATGCCGTTCACCGACAGGATCGACAGGAAGGTGTTGTAGAACTCCCGGGCCGACATCGGGCGCCGGTTGGAAAAGGTGATCTTGCGGGTGGCGGCCGCCTGGTCGAGGATGAACGTGGTGCCCGTGAGCTCGGAGACGGCCTGCGCCACCACCGCGAGGTCGGCGTTCTGGAAGTTGGGCGTGATCACCGCTGTAGGCGACGGCGTCTGCGCAGTCGCCAGCCCCGCGCACAGCAGCGCCACGATAAGACGTTGTCTTTTCACTGGTTACCTCGCGCTTTCGACTGCGGGCGTCGGCGGTGCGTCCTGGGGCAGGGTGGGATCCGGGGGAGGCTCGGTGGCGATCTGCTCGGCCTCGCTGGCGATTTCCGCCAGGTTCAGCACCAGATCCTGCGTCGTGCCATTGCGCTCGACGGTGACACGGGCTTCGGCCGCGCTGGACAGGGAATCGAACACGTCGCGACTGCGCGCCTCGTCGTTGAGTTCGACGCCATTGATCGCGGTCACCAGATCGTTGTTGCGCAGCCCGAGGCGGGCAAAGGCCGCGGCATTGGGGCCGGGGCTGACGCGCATGCCGCGCAGCCGACCGTCCGCAAACACCGGCGTGCGGTGCATCACCTGGCCGATGACACCAGGATTGGACCGGATGGCCTGCTCCACCCGCCCGATTGACAGCGCCGCCGTGTTGCCGGCGGGAGGAGGTGCCGCGAAGCTCACGGCGGCCAGTTCGGGCAACAGCAGGGCCTCGATTACGCCCCCGCGGTCCAGCAGCACCCGGTCCACGTGCACGGCGTGCAGCTTTGCGCCCCCGGGGAGGGAATCGCCAACCTGTTTCATCTCGAGGGTGTTGGCCGCCGTGCCAACCATGGCCAGGCCCCGCTTCTCGTCGCTGTCGGCAACCACGCCGGCCAGCACCAGCCGCATCGAGGTGACGGGGGCATCGGCACCAGTGGCGGGCGGCGCCTGCCCGAACAGGTTGGCGCGCAGGATGGAAGGCACGTCCACCGCATTGCGCACCAGGGGCGGGGCGGTGCCATTTGGCGCCAGGCGATCGATCACCCCGCCGCCTGCCAGGTCCGCCACCAGCAGCGCTGCGCGAAAACCCATCAATACGACCAGGATCCAGGCAACCACATAGGGGAGGCGGGCGAAAAGCTGGCTCGCCAGCTCGCCGTCGTATCGCAGCGTTTGAGCCACGGTTGCCATCCCGGGGGTATTATGATGGGCAGACGATTGCGCCCTCAAGCAATCGTTCGTTAAACCTTGGTTAGACGATGAGCGCCGAACGAGATCACCCCGGGGACCATGGCCACGCCGGCATACTGGTGGAGGAGGCCGCGCCCGAGGTCAAACAGCCGCCACTGTATAGTGTGGTGCTGCTGAACGACGACTACACCCCGATGGAGTTCGTGGTCGACGTGCTGGAGCGCTTCTTTCGCATGGATCGCGAGAATGCCACCCGGGTGATGCTCGAGGTGCACATGAAGGGCAAGGGTATCTGCGGCGTTTTCACCTTCGAGATCGCCGAGACCAAGGTGGCCCAGGTGGTGAGCTATTCGCGTGACAACCAGCATCCGTTGATGTGTACGCTGGAGCAGGCCTGAGGGCCCCGTGCCGAGGAGTCGTAATATGTTGTCGTCGGAACTGGAAACCTGCCTCAATGCCGCCTTCAAGGAGGCCCGCGAGGCACGCCACGAATTCCTCACGGTGGAGCACCTGCTGCTGGCCATCCTCGACGCCCCGAAGGTGCGCGAGATCCTCAAGGCCGGCGGTGCCGACCTGCGCCGACTGGCCGAGCAGTTGCGCGAGCATGTCGAAGCCACCACGCCGCACCTGAAGCCGGACGAAGACCGCGAGGTGCAGCCCACGCTGGGTTTCCAGCGGGTGCTGCAGCGGGCCGTATTCCAGGTGCAGTCGGGCGGCCGGCGCGAGGTGGGCGTGGCCGATGTGCTGGTGGCCATCTTCAGTGAGAAGCAGAGCCATGCGGTGTTCCTGCTGGCGCGCCACGAGGTGACGCGGCTGGATGTGACCCAGTACATCTCCCATGGCCTGGCCAGGACTGCCGAGGAGCGCGGTCGGGAAGAAGGTCCCGCCGCGGTCGAGACCGAGAAAGAGGCCGAGGGTGGCAGCGCGCTCGACAAGTACGCGCTCAACCTCAATCGTGCCGCGCAGGAAGGCCGCATCGATCCGCTGGTGGGCCGCAAGCTCGAGGTGGAACGCACCAGCGAGATCCTCTGCCGCCGCCGCAAGAACAATCCGCTTTATGTGGGCGAGGCGGGCGTGGGCAAGACCGCCATCGTCGAAGGCCTGGCGCGGCTCATCGTCGAGGGCAACGTGCCCGACATGCTCACCGACAGCGTGGTCTGGTCGCTCGACCTGGGGAGCCTGCTGGCCGGCACCAAGTACCGCGGCGACTTCGAGAAGCGCCTCAAGGCCGTGGTGTCCGAGATCCGCAAGCAGCCGGGCGCCATCCTGTTCATCGACGAAATCCACACCCTCATCGGTGCCGGTGCCACCTCCGGTGGCGTGATGGACGCCAGCAACCTCATCAAGCCCGCGCTGACCAGCGGCGAGCTGCGCTGCATAGGCTCCACCACCTATCAGGAATATCGCGGTATTTTCGAGAAGGACCACGCGCTGTCGCGACGTTTCCAGAAGATCGACATCATCGAGCCCACAGTGGCAGAGACCATCGAGATCCTGCAGGGTCTGAAGCCCAAGTACGAGGAGCACCATGGGGTGCGCTACACGGACGAGGCCATCAAGGCCGCAGCAGAGCTGGCCGCGCGCCATATCAACGACCGCCATCTGCCGGACAAGGCCATCGACGTGATGGACGAGGCCGGCGCACGGCAGCGCCTGAAGCCGGCTGCTGATCGCAGCGGTGTGGTCGACCTGAACCAGATCGAAGAAGTGGTGGCGCGCATCGCCCGCATCCCCGCCAAGACCGTGTCCACCTCCGACCGGGAAGTGCTGCGCAACCTGGAGCGCAACCTCAAGCTCACCATCTTCGGCCAGGACCAGGCCATCGAGGCGCTGGCCGCGGCCATCAAGATGGCCCGCTCGGGGCTGGGCGAGGGTCACAAGCCGGTGGGCAGCTTCCTGTTTGCAGGACCGACCGGCGTGGGCAAGACCGAGGTCACGCGCCAGCTGGCCGTGGCGCTGGGGGTCGAGTTCCTGCGCTTCGACATGTCCGAATACATGGAGCGTCACACGGTCTCGCGGCTGATCGGCGCGCCGCCGGGCTACGTTGGCTTCGACCAGGGCGGCCTGCTCACCGAGGCGGTCTCGAAGCACCCGCACTGCGTGCTGCTGCTCGACGAGATCGAGAAGGCCCATCCGGATGTGTTCAACCTGCTGCTGCAGGTGATGGACCATGGCGCGCTCACCGACAACAATGGCCGCAAGACCGATTTCCGGCATGTGATCATCGTGCTCACTACCAATGCGGGCGCCCAGGAGATGAGCCGGCCGTCCATCGGCTTCACCCAGGCCGACAACACCTCCGACGGCATGGAGGCCATCCGTCGCCTGTTCACGCCGGAGTTCCGCAACCGGCTCGATGCCACCATCCAATTCGCCCCGCTGTCAAAGGTCACCATCGAGCGGGTGGTCGAGAAACTGCTGGTCGAAGTCGAGATGCAGCTGGAGCAGAAGGGCGTGCAGCTGTCGGTGAACGACGCGGCGCGCGGCTGGCTGGCAGAGCACGGCTACGATCCGAAGATGGGCGCGCGTCCGATGGCGCGGCTGATCCAGGAGCAGATCAAGCGGCCGCTGGCCGAGGAGCTGTTGTTTGGCAAGCTCGCCGGGGGTGGTCAGGTGCTGGTATCGGTGGCCGAGGACGGCACGTCGCTGGCGCTCACTACCACGCCGACGCCGCGGCCCGTGCTGCCGCAGCCCGCCGAAGGGTAATTTCGCAAGTGAGGCCGGGCTACTTGCCGCGGTAGACGATCCGGCCCTTGCTCAGGTCGTAGGGGGTCATCTCCACCGTCACTGCGTCGCCGGTGAGGATGCGGATGTAGTTCTTGCGCATCTTGCC
>DATKBK010000209.1:0-4951 GCA_035514045.1 Steroidobacteraceae bacterium
AGCAGCGGCCGCTTCCGCGCCGTTGCGCGCGCCGCGATGCCGGGTCAACCCAATCGCGCCGCCGACGTGGACGCCACGAGCTGGCGGGAGGCGCGGGCCGACTATGTGGTGGTGGGACGCCTCGGCACCAGCGGCGCCAATGTGACGCTGCGTTTCGACCTGATCAACGCGCTCAATGGCCAGGTGATGCTGCAGGATGAGTCCATCACTGTCTCCCAGGCCATGCTGCGCAATGGCGCGCATCGGGTCGCGGACGCCATTTTCGAAAAGCTCACCGGCGTGCGCGGTGCCTTCGCCACCCGCATCGCCTATATTGCGGTGACCGGCACGCCTCCCTCGCAGCGCTTCCAGCTGCTGATCGCCGATGCCGATGGCGAGAATCCGCGGGTTGCCATGCAGTCCAGCCAGCCCATCATGTCACCCGCCTGGTCCCCGGATGGCGAGTGGCTGGCCTATGTATCGTTCGAGAACCAGGCCGCAGCCGTGTTCGTGCAGCGGGTGCGTACCGGCGAACGGCGCCAGGTATCGGCGCGCAACGGCCACAATGGCGCACCGGCCTTCTCGCCTGACGGCCGCAAGCTGGCGGTGGTCCTGTCGGGCAGCGCCGGCAATTACGACATCTACGTGCTGGATCTGGCCACCCAGGGCCTCACGCGCATCACCGACGATCCGGCGGTCGATACTGAACCCGCCTGGTCAGCAGATGGCCAGACGCTGTATTTCACTTCTGATCGCGGCTCGAACGCACAGATCTACTCCGCACCGGCACAGGCCGGGGCGCGGGCGCGCCGCATCACCTTCGATGTAACCTACGCGGCGCGTCCCCGCGTCTCACCCGACGGCCGGCAGTTGGCGATCGCCACCCAGGAGGGCGGTGCGGATCGCCTCGCTGTGGTCGACCTGGCAAGCGGCACGGTCGCGCTGCTCACACGCGGCCCGCGCGACGAATCTCCGAGCTTTGCGCCCAACGGCGCGGCGCTGATCTATGCCGGCCGTGAAGGCGGGCAGGGCGTGCTGGCGACGGTCTCGGTGGATGGGCAGGTGAGCACGCGCCTGAAGTCCGGGCAGGGCGAGGTGCGTGAGCCCGTCTGGGGGCCGTTCACCGATTGAACAGGGTATCATTGGCAGCGTATCGCCCGCGGCGTCGGGCAACTGGAGCAGCAATTGAAGCGCAACAATCTCGTGATCCTCCTGGCGGTGGCCGTCCTGGCGGTGGGCTGCAAGAGCCAGCCAGAGCGTGACGGCGAATCCTCCACGCAGGTTCCGGAAAGCAGCGGCAACGATGTGACCACTGGCGGCGTGGCCACGGTCAACGCCGACCGCCAGTCCGGTTCCTCGCAGGGCGCCGTAGGTCCCGAGGGCCCGCTGGCCGCGCAGCGCGTCATCCTCTTCGACTACGACAGCAGCGATATCCGCACCGAATACGTCGATGTGATCGCGGCCCATGGCCGCTTCCTGGCCGGCAACGCCACCGTGCGCGTCCGCCTGGAAGGCCATTCGGACGAACGCGGCTCCCGCGAGTACAACATCGGCCTCGCCGATCGCCGCGCGCAAACCGTGCGTCGGGCGCTGTCGCTGCAGGGCGTGCAGGA
Organism: Steroidobacteraceae bacterium; assembly: GCA_035514045.1. Taxonomy (GTDB): domain Bacteria; phylum Pseudomonadota; class Gammaproteobacteria; order Steroidobacterales; family Steroidobacteraceae; genus ZC4RG30. Next base: position 1,593 of record DATKBK010000209.1, read on the forward strand.
GTCACAGATCGCCACCGTGAGCTATGGCGAGGAGCGGCCGGCCGCCGCCGGCAGCGACGAGAACGCCTGGTCAAAGAACCGGCGGGTCGAGATCGTCTACATCAATTGAGGCAATGCCAGCCATGAAAGCCGCATTCCCCGCCATATTCCTCGCGTTGCTGGTGTCCGGCTGTGCCACCACACCCGAGGTGGATCCCATGCAGGTGCGGCTCGACGATCTGGACGCGCGGGTGGCACGCATCGACCGCGTGGTCTCCAACAACAGCCTGGTGCAGATGGCGCAGCAGATCGAGGCGCAGCAGCAGGAGCTGCGCCAGTTGCGCGGTCGCCTTGAAGAGCTGCAGAACGACAATGCCAAACTGCGCCAGGAGCAGCGCGATCTGTATGCCGATCTGGATCGCCGAGTCGAGGAGAACCGGGCCATGGCGGCAACGCTGCCGCCGCCCGCCAATCCGGGTGACGAGCAGGTGCTTTACGACCGCGCACTGGAACTGCTGCGCATGCGCGATTACGCCGGTGCTGTCGATGGGCTGCGCAGCCTTGCCGCCGCCTACCCGAATGGTCAGCTGGCCGACAACACGCAGTACTGGCTGGGCGAAGCCTATTACGTCACGCGGGAATTCGATCATGCTGCCGCCGCCTTTCAGCGGGTGCTGACCACGTGGCCGGACTCGCGCAAGGCGCCCGACGCGCTGCTGAAGCTGGCGTACACGCAGCTGGAGCAGGGCAACACCCAGGTTGGTCGCACCAATCTGCAGCAGGTGGTGGCGAGGTTCCCGGGCACAGAACCAGCCCGGATGGCCGCCGAGCGCCTGACGACGCTGCCCCGCCAGTAGCCGCGGCGGCTGGCCTGCGCGCGAACCGTTAGCATGGCGGTGTGAACCCGGGCGAGGCCGCGGCGCGGCTCAAGATCACCGAAATATTCCTCTCGCTTCAGGGCGAGGGCGACGCCGTGGGCTTCCCGACGGTGTTCGTGCGACTCACCGGCTGCCCGCTGCGCTGCCAGTACTGCGACACCGCCTATGCCTTCACCGGTGGACAGTGGTGGAGCCTGGACGAGATCATGTTTCGTGTGTCCGGGCTGGGCACGCATCACGTCTGCGTTACCGGTGGCGAACCGCTGGCCCAACGCAATTGCCTGCCGTTGCTGACCCGCCTGTGCGACGCCGGTCATGAGGTGTCGCTCGAGACCAGTGGTGCGCTGCCGGTGGATGAGGTCGATCCGCGGGTGCGGCGGGTGGTGGACGTGAAAACGCCCGGCTCCGGTGAAGCGGACCGCAACCTGCTCGACCAGCTGGCCGGACTCAACCAGCGCGACCAGATCAAGTTCGTGATCTGCGATCGCGCTGACTACGAGTGGAGCCGCACGCTGGTGCAGGAGCGTTGTCTGCCGGCGCGCGCCATGGTGCTGTTCTCACCCAGCCACGCGCAGCTGCCGGCACGGCAGCTGGCCGACTGGATCCTGGAGGACCAATTGCCGGTGCGCCTGCAACTGCAGCTGCACAAGCTCCTGTGGGGCAACGAGCCGGGGCGCTGATGGGGAAGGGACGGGCCGCAATCGTGCTGCTGTCGGGCGGACTGGATTCGGCCACGGCGCTGGCCATCGCGCGCTCGCAAGGCTTTGCGTGCCGCTCGCTTGCCATCAGCTACGGCCAGCGGCATGCGGCGGAACTGGATGCGGCCCGCCGCATCGCGGTGCAGCTGGGCGCCGTGGAGCACCGGCAGATGCACGTCGACCTCGCCTCCATCGGCGGCTCGGCGCTGACTGACACCCGCATCGCAGTGCCAGAGCAGCCGGCAGAAGGGATCCCGGTGACTTACGTGCCGGCACGCAACACGTTGTTTCTCGCGCTGGCGCTGGGCTGGGCCGAAGTGGTTGGCGCGAACGACATCTTCATCGGTGTGAATGCAGTGGACTACTCGGGTTATCCGGATTGCCGTCCTGAATTCATCGCGGCGTTCGAACAGCTGGCGGTGCTGGCCACGCGCGCTGGCGTGGAGGGCGCCCGCATTCGCATCCATGCACCGCTGGTGGCGATGAGCAAGGCCGGGATCATTCGCGCCGGCGCCGCGCTGGGTGTCGACTATGCGCAGACCGTGTCCTGCTATCAGGCCGGCGAAGGCGGTGAAGCCTGCGGACGGTGTGACTCCTGCCGCCTGCGCCGCGAGGGATTCCTCGCCGCCGGCGTACCCGACCCAACCCGGTATGCGCGCTCCGGGGTATAGTTTCTCTCCTCATTTCCTGCATGTTTGCTGGCAAGACTTCGGTCAGAGAGTGTGCGGAGGCCAGCATGCGACCCAGGTTTCTCCTGCGCGACGCCGCAGACATCAATCGCCTGGTCGTTCACCTCGTGACGCACTGGAAACGCCCAGCAGTTGACGTCCGCATTGACCAACTTCCAACGCTGGAATCTCATCGCGCCCAGGATCAGTTGGCGCGACTTACCGAGGCATGCAACTGCATCGTTGGGGAAGCACTTGGTGGGGTGACGCTGCTCATTGGGTGTTGCCTGGCGTGTATTTGGCAGGGTTGGCGCTATTTGCTGTGGACGCTGGTGGCCACGCTGGCGGCGGTGTTGGTCGGCAAGGGCGTCGAGGTGGCCTGGAACCGGGTGAGTTTGCTACTACTGCTGCGGCGTCTTCGGCATCGAGTATCAGACGCGATCGCCGGACGCCTCGTCGAGTCCACGCCAGTGAAGGTCGCTGAGACCAGGACATACGACTATCCATTGAACAGTCTTGATGGCGATGTGCCGCAGCACAGTCGGATCCAGCACCGCCACTCATTGGGTGGTCCGGATCGGCCCAGATTGCTGTTGCGCGACGCCAGCGATGTCGACCGCGCCCTCCGTCACCTGTTTGCGCACTGGAAGGTGCCACGGATCGTAATCCAGATCGACGAGATCCCTGCACGTAGCCTGGAGCGCGCGCAGGATCGTCTCGTGCGTCTATCGGCGGGGTACAGCTATCAGCTTGCGGGTGTGTTGGCATTTGCAACGTTCGTAGTGAGCATGACTTACGTCATGCGGCCGCCAAAGGATATTTTGTTGTGGACACTTGACCAGGATTGGGGTGACTTCCTGATGGTACTGATGGTCACGTTCCTCGCGGCATTGCTTGGTTCAGCGGGCGAGATCCTTTGGATTCGCATGAGGCTGCTGCGCGTCCTGCGGAGCCTGCGGCGTCAACTGCCAGGGTCGTAGGGGCTGGCATCGCCCAGCCTCGCAATGATGCTGGTAGACTGCGCGCCCTCGGCGGGGTGACGAAAAGGTGGGGGAATCTGCGCCCCACTGGCGACCCCAACCGAGGGTTTGCAAGTTTCTGATTTCTCAGGCGGGCCGTTAGCTCAGCCGGTAGAG
>DATKBK010000210.1:0-2946 GCA_035514045.1 Steroidobacteraceae bacterium
CAGCGATGCGAACTGGCCGGCATGCATGTACGGCGGCCGCAGCGCCACTCCGCGCAAGCCAGGAGTCTTGAACGCGCCCTCAAGCTGCGCGTCGCCCTCAGCCAGGAACCGAAGTTCCTGACATTGATCCGGATTCGCATCGCTGTAGGGCCCAAGGCAATTGAATTCATCGCCCCGCACTCTGGCAGTCGCGGCAGCGCGCCCCGGATCAGGCCGATTGGCATCGCGCGGCGGCACGCCGGTGTTGTGGAACTGCTGGTCGGTGAACAAGGGGCCGTTGTGACAACTCACGCAATCGCCCTTGCCGATGAACAGGCGTAGCCCGCGCACCTCCTGTGGTGTCAGGACGGCCGGGCCTCCGAGATCGCTGCCCAGCAATTGCTCTATGTAGCGATCCAGACGCGAGGGTTCGTGATGCAAGCTCCGCTCATAGGCGGCAATGGCTTTTCCCATGTTGGCAAACACGCGGGAGACAGCATCGCGCGCGGCGGGCTCCATGGCCCGCCAGGCCTGCTGGTCGGCCGCGGTACCCAGAGGACTGGCGTCTTCCGGCAGGCCGCCGAGGTCCGGCATCGGTCCGAACAGATCGACGTAGGATTGGCTGTAATGACTCTGCATCAGCCGCGCGTACCGCAGTCGATTGCCGCCATGTTCCAGCGGATCTTCCAGTGGCCCCAGCGCCTGCGACCAGAGACTGTCCTTGCGACCGTCCCAGAACAGCCAAGGGCTGTATCCAGCGGCAACGATGGGCATCGAGCGTCTGGAGCCCACACCCACTCCCTCGCCCACCTTCCTGCCATCCTGGAACTGCCGTGCCGGGTCGTGACAGCTGCTGCAGGAAACGGCCTGGTTGCGACTGAAGCGCGGATCGAAGAACAACAGCTTGCCAAGGGCCGCCGCCGCAGCTGAATCGTCCCAGGCGTTGGAAGGATCATCGGGTGCGCCCGGCAGCTCGCTCAGCCGCAGCGATGCCAGCACAGCCAGGTCCTGCCTGTTCCAGCTGCGACTGACGCCGATGGGCGGTGCGGCGGCCTGCACGCTGGTGCCGTAGCTGGTGATGAGCACGGCCAGGGCCGCACTCACCGCCAGCGTGATTCGCAGCCGGCGCATGGCTTCAGATCCTCTCGCGCCGGGGCAGCTCGATCACCTTGTTGAAGGTGACCGCATCCATACCCCCCTGCGCGGCCTCGATCTTCAGCTTGATGACCCACCACCCGGTCATGCTGAACTTCATGCCCTCGAGCAGGTAACGCCCCTCACCGAGTTCCTCGGTGATCCGCGGCCGGGTGGGCAGGCCGTGTCCGTGCTGCGGCATGCCCCCATCGACATCGATGTGGGCATGCAGCACCGGCGCGCCGTCCGGCGAGAGCACCTGCACCTCCCAGGCGTGCAGCTGGTTGATGGCGATGGCCGGCGTCCGTGGCTGAATGGCGACGACGTACTTCTGCCCGATGGTGGGCCGGGTCAGCGACAGATCCAGCGCGGCAGGCGGCGTCATGCAGCCTGCCAGCACCAGTGCGCCGAGTATTGCGATGGCAGATCCATTGCGCATGACGATGTCTCCTGGTGGCTGCGGTGTTAGCCTGCGGAAATCGGCGCGCAGTTGCAGGCCGGTCCGCACTGGCAATCCGGTCCGCAGGGGCAGGCCGTCCCGAGGTCAAGGGCGCTGCTGTTGGACTGGCAGCCGCAGGTGCAGGTGTCGCCGACGCAGTTGGTGCACTGGCAGTTCGTGGTATTGAGGTCTTGCATGAAAATCTCCTTGAATTGATTGGATGAACGATGTCTGCGAGGCAAATACTGCATGCCAGGGGTAGGGAGTCGCTTGAACGAAACGGCTGACCTGAAGGGGGCGCCTTCCAAGGCCATTGCCGGCATCGGACGCGTGCTGCTCTGGCAGGGCGGCAGCCTGTGGATCGGGCACGCCGCCGGCAGCGTGCAGGCGCATGCGCATCACGCGATCCAGATCTCGCTCGCACTGTCGAATTGCGTGCGGTTCCGTGTGCCGGAAGACGGATGGTCGGATTACACGGCCGCACTGGTGCTACCGCATGAGACGCACCAGTTCGACGGCAATGGCCAGTCGGTGGCGCAGATCTTCGTGGAACCGGAAACGCTGCAGGGGCGCGCGTTGCTTGCGCGGTATGCGGGCAGGCCAATTGTCCAGCTGGCAGACGACCCGATCAGGGACTCCGTCCTGGGCTTGCGGCAGGCCTATGCTCAGAGAGCCGCGGATGACGTCCTGGTCGATCTGGCCAAGGCTGCGATAGCGCAGCTTGCTGGCGGTGAAGTCTCTCTGAGGGTGGATGCGCGAATTACCCACGCAATCGAATGGATGCGTGCGCGGCTCAAGGATCCGGTGTCACTGACGCAGGCTGCACGCGTGGCACATCTGTCGCCGAGCCGCTTCAGGCACTTGTTCGTGTCGCAGACGGGGATATCGTTCCGGGCCTATCTGCTATGGGCGCGCGTGAGTTCGGCGGTGGGCGCGGCGATGGACGGGATGTCCTGGACGGAGGCGGCGCAGGCGTGGGGGTTTGCGGATTCGGCGCACCTGAGCCGGACATGCCGCAGGATGTTCGGGATCGCGCCGAGCATGCTGGTCAGGGGGGAGTAGCACGACCTGGCAAGGTGTCGGCCTGGTGCAGACTTGCTCGTCAAGGCCGGGCAACTGGGAAACGGATGAAATAAAAAAGCCCCCGGCCTCAAGCCGGGGGCTTTTGCTCATACGTCAGGATCGAAGCCTACCGGCTGACCTGGATGCTGGCTCCACCACCAGGGGCGCCGGTGCCGGCGTCACCGCTGGAGACCACCTTGACCCAGAGCGACCCGTTGCCCTTGTAGTACGAGGTGGCGCTGGCCTTGCGCAGCGCATCCAGGCTGTCCTGCGGTGCACCCGAGGCTGCGGTGGTGAATCCCGGCAGCTCGAAGATCACCCACGAGCCGGCA
>DATKBK010000211.1:0-7636 GCA_035514045.1 Steroidobacteraceae bacterium
AGCCTGGGCGAGGCGGGCGCCACCCTGCAGGCGCTGCTGGAAGAGGCGTCCTATCGCGAGCACCTGCTGGCGCGCAACCTGCCGCAGCCGGTGTACATCGGCTATGGCGAAGCCGGCCGCGACGGTGGATACCTCGCGATGCGCTTTGCGGCGCATGAGGCGCAGCGCAGCCTCGCAGCTGCGGCCGGGGCGGCGGGCGTGCCCGTGCGCATCAACCACGCGCGCGGCGGCAGCACCGCGCGCGGCGGCGCGCGGCTCGATGCCATCGTGCGCGCAATGCCGCCCGATATCGTGGACGGCGTGCTGCACGTCACCGAGCAGGGCGAGACCATGAGCCAGAACTATGGGCTGCGCTCCAATGCGTTGCGCACGCTGGAGCGGGCGTTCGGCGTGCTGGGGCTTGTGACCCTGGCGCGGCGCCGCGGCCAGGCGCGCCCCGAGAGTCCGGCCGCGCGCCAGCACGCTGCCCACCTCGCCGCGCGCAGCCGCGAGCAGTGGCGCCAGCTGTGCGTCGAGGATCCCGACTTCCAGGATTTCTTCCGCGCCGCCACGCCCATCGACGTGATCGAGCGCATGCAGATCGGCTCGCGCTCCATCTGGGAAGGCAGTGGCAAGGGCGCGCTGGCCATCCGCTCAACGCCCTGGGTGTTTGCCTGGTCGCAGGCGCGCTTCTTCCTGCCGGGCTGGTATGGCTCCGGCACGGCGTTGGGCGAGGCCATCGACGCTGGCGAGCTTGCATCGATGCGCGGCCTGTACCGTGACTGGCCGCTGTTCCAGCTGGTGATCAATGACATCGAGGGGCAGCTGGCACGTACCGAACTCAACATTGCCGGACGCTACGCGGATCTTGCGTCGACCACCCAGCGCGGCTACATGACACAGCTGGCCAACGAATACACCCGCTGTCGCGATGCGGTGCTCGGAATCAAGGAACAGGCCGAACTGCTCGACGGTGATGCCACGCAGCAGCGCGCCATCCAGCTGCGCAATCCTTATGTCGATCCGATGAACCTGATGCAGGTGGATCTGCTGCGCCGCTGGCGTGCCTCGGCGCGCGAGGACGAGGACCTGTTCCAGGCCTTGCTTGCCAGTGTCAGTGGTATCGCGCAGGGCCTGCAAACCACGGGTTAGGGCTCGATTTTTCGGCAATCCGGCTGTCATATAACCCTGACGCAGGTCAAAATAACGCCCCGGGCGACGTAGCCGCAACCCACATGGATTAGAGTTCCCGCCGTGTACCGTTACGATGACATCGACGCGACGCTGGTAGCCGAGCGCGTCTCCCAGTTCCGCGACCAGACGCAGCGATTCCTCTCTGGCGTGCTGTCCGAGGATGAATTCCGGCCGCTGCGCCTGCGCAATGGGCTTTACATCCAGCTCCATGCACCCATGTTGCGCGTGGCCATCCCCTATGGCCTGCTCTCAACCCGTCAGCTGCGCATGCTGGCGCACCTGGCGCGCAAGTACGACCGGGGCTATGGGCACATCACCACCCGGCAGAACATCCAGTACAACTGGCCAAAGCTCGAAGACGTGCCCGACATGCTGGCCGACCTGGCCAGCGTCGAGATGCATGCCATCCAGACCAGCGGCAATTGCATTCGCAACACCACCGCCGACCATTTCGCCGGCATCGCGCCCGACGAGATCGAGGATCCGCGCGCGTACTGCGAAATCATCCGCCAGTGGTCCACGCTCCATCCGGAGTTCACCTACCTGCCGCGCAAGTTCAAGATCGCGGTCACCGGTTCGCCGGCCGATCGCGCCGCCTCTGAGGTGCACGACATCGGCCTGCACATGAAGCACGATGCCGCAGGCAACGTGGGCTTCGAGGTGCTGGTGGGCGGCGGCCTGGGCCGCACGCCCATCCTTGGCAAGGTGATCCGCGAGTTCCTGCCGCGCGAGCATCTGCTGTCCTACCTCGAGGCCATCCTGCGCATCTACAACCAGGAAGGTCGCCGCGACAACATCTACAAGGCGCGCATCAAGATCCTGGTCAAGTCCAGGGGCATCGACGAATTCCGCAAGGCCGTGGAGGCCGAGTGGGAGCAGATCCGCGATACCTCGCTGAAGCTCGAGCCGGCCGAGATCGCTCGCGTGAGCGCCTTCTTCCAGCCACCGCCCTACGAGCAGCTGCCCAACGTCGACGTCACCGCCGGCCAGTCGCCCGGGTTCCTCGCCTGGTATCGCTACAACACCCGCCCGCACAAGGTACCGGGTTACCGCGCGGTGGTCGTATCGCTGAAGGCCCCCGACATGCCGCCCGGCGACATCACGGCCGACCAGATGGATGCACTGGCCGATCTTGCCGATCGTGTCTCCAGCGGTGAAGTGCGCGCCACCCATGACCAGAACCTGGTTCTGGGCGAGGTGCGGCAGATCGATCTCATCGAGACCTGGAATGCGCTCAAGGCGCTGAATCTGGCCACGCCCAACGTCGGCACGCTCACCGACATGATCTGCTGCCCGGGCCTGGATTTCTGCTCGCTGGCCAATGCCAGCTCGATCAGCATCGCCAAGCAGATCAACGACCGCTTCAGCGATTTCGACTTTCTCTACGACCTGGGGCACATCGAGATCAAGATGTCCGGCTGCATGAATGCCTGCGGGCATCATCATGTCGGGCACATCGGCATCCTCGGTGTCGACAAGCACGGCGTGGAGTGGTACCAGATCACCATCGGCGGTTCCGCCAGCGGCGTGAGTTCGCTGGGCAAGGTCATCGGCCCCTCGGTGGGCAAGGAGGCCGTCGCCGAAACCATCGCCCGCCTGCTCGATGTCTATCGCGAGCAGCGCGAAGAGGGTGAGGAATTCCTGCAGACCGTGCGCCGCATCGGCGTCGAACCGTTCAGCGATCGGGTGTATGGGACAACTCATTAAGGATCGCCAGACCGCGGCCAATGAGTGGGCCGTGGCGGGCAGCGAATCGGCGGCCACGGCCACCCGGCTGATCCTGCCGCTGACGGATTATCTGCAGGCCGGCGCGACCTCGCAGGATCAGGCGGTGTTGCTGAAGCCCGAAGACCAGGATCTCGGCCCGCTGTTGCCGCATCTGGCCGAACTGCCGCTGATTGCAATTGATTTCGGCAGCAGCGGCGAGGGCCGTGGTTACACGCAAGCCCGCCTGCTGCGCGAACGCCATGGCTACCGCGGCGAGCTGCGCGCCATCGGCAAGGTGCGCGCCGACCAGATGTACTTCCTTGCCCGCTGCGGCTTCGACGCCTTCGAGCTGGCTGATGGCGAGGACCCGGCAATCGCCATCGCGCAGCTGGATCGGTTCAGCGTGGCCTATCAGTCCGGACCGGACGGCCTGACGCATCCGCGCCGACGCTACGGCGCCTGAGACGCTGATGACCTACATCACGCGGAACGCGTCCGCCCCGGCTGCTGCCGCTGCCGCGGGCGCTGCTGCCCCGACCGGTGCTGCTGATGGCGCGGCTGTCCCTGCGGGTGACGCTGGGGTTCCGGCGAGCGAGTAGCCTGGCGCTGCGCCAGCGGCGCCGGCTCGGTAGTCGCAAACGCCGGCAACGGCTGCACGGGGATATCCCGGCCCAGCAGCTTCACGATGTCCCGCATGAAAGACGACTCGTCCGGCGATACCAGCGAGATGGCCTGGCCGGTGGAGCCGGCGCGGGCCGTGCGGCCGATGCGGTGCACATAGTCCTCCGGCACGTTCGGCAGCTCGAAGTTGACCACGAACGGCAGTTCCTTGATGTCCAGGCCGCGCGCTGCTACTTCGGTGGCCACCAGCGCCACGATGCGGTTGTTCTTGAAGTCTTCCAGCGCCCGCGTGCGCGCGTTCTGGCTCTTGTTGCCATGGATGGGCAGGGCCGGGATGCCGGCCCGTTCCAGGTGTTCGGCCAGGCGGTTCGCGCCGTGCTTGGTGCGCGTGAACACCAGCACCTGGTGCCAGTTGCCCGCGTTGATCAGGTGCGCAAGCAGGTGGCGCTTGTGCTCCTTGGGCAGCCGGTAGCTGACCTGCTCCACCTTGTCGGCGGTGAGAGTCGGCGGCGAAACATTGATGCCCACCGGATCGCGCAGCAGGTTCTGCGCCAGCTTGCGGATGTCGTCGGAATAAGTGGCCGAGAACATCAGGTTCTGGCGCACCGGCGGCAGCATGGCGCGCACGCGCTTGATGGCATGGATGAAACCCATGTCGAGCATGCGGTCGGCTTCATCGAGCACGAACACCTGCACTTCACCCAGCGACACGGCCTTCTGCTGGGCCAGATCGAGCAGGCGCCCGGGTGTTGCAATGACGATGTCGCAGCCGCGCCGCAGCGCCTCGATCTGCGGCCGCTCGCCCACGCCGCCGTAGATCACGGTGGAGCGCAGGTTGGTGTTCTTGCCGTAATGCGCCACGCTCTGGGCCACCTGGGCGGCCAGTTCGCGGGTCGGCGTCAGGATCAGTGCCCGGGGCGCGGTGCCCTGGCGTGTACCCAGGCGCTGCAGGATGGGCAGCACGAAGCCAGCAGTTTTGCCGGTGCCGGTCTGCGCGCCGGCCAGCACGTCGCGGCCAGAAAGCACGGCCGGAATCGCCGCCAGCTGGATCGGCGTGGGAATGGAATAGCCTTTGTCGGTGACAGCAGCCACCAGCCCGGGCGACAGCCCGAGGTCGGAAAAATTCATGTAGAGCCTTTTTTTGGGGGGTACCGAAGTTCGCGATACCCGGGACCCGGTCGTGGATCAGACCGGTCGCGATCCGGCAAGAAGAGGCAAGGATAGCACAACCGGGTCATCCCCTGCCGAGGCAATTGCCGTCAGTACCGCGGTTATGGCCTCAGCTCGCAGCCCGCCGCATCAATGCCGGCATCATGCGATGCAGCATCAGGCCCACGCCCGCCGCTGCCAGCGCCAGCAGCGACTCATGCCCCAGCCAGATGGGGCTGGTACCGATGGCGACGACGGCCGCCGCCAGCAGCAGGCCAGCGGTAACCGTCACCGCCCGGCTGCCTTCAATGACGGCCACGCCGCGCGCAATCAGCAGCACTGCACTGAACGTGGTGCTGCAGACGATGACGATGGCCAGCAGCGAGCCCTGCAGCAGCAGCGCCGGGTCGTAGGCCCACAGGAAGGGCAGCAGGCTGGCGATGGCCGCCATGCGCAGTCCCAGCCAGCCCGTGCGCCACATGTCTGCCCCGGCGAGACCCGCAGCGACATAGCTTGAGACCGCCACTGGCGGCGTGAGGAAAGACATCACGCCGAAGTAGAAGATGAACAGGTGGGCGGCCAGTGGCGTCACGCCCATCTTCACCAGTGCAGGCGCGATGATGCTGGCCAGAACCACATAGATCGCGGTGCTGGGCATGCCCATGCCCAGCACGATGCACAGCACCGCGGTGAGCATCAGCATAGGCAGCAGTCCCCAGTCAGTGCCGATCTGCACCAGCACGGTGGACAACGACTGGCCCAGTCCGGTGAGGTTCATCACGCCCACCACCACACCCGCGGCGCCGGCCACCAGTATCAGCGGCACCAGCGTCGCGCCACCGCCAAACACCAGCTCCATCCACTCAGCGCGGCTGCGCAGGTGCCCGCGGGCCATTGCCAGCACCAGCAGTGCCGCCGAGGCGATGACGGCCGCGTACTGCGCCGCAAAGCCCTGGAAGAACAACAGGTACAGCAGCAGCAGCAGCGGCAGCGCGAAGATCCAGCCCGCGCGCAGCACGGCGCGGAAGCGCGGCAGCTCGGCGCGCGGCAGGCCCGCCAGCCGCAGGCGCACCGCCATCGAATCCACCTGCATGAACAGGCAGATGTAGAAGAACAGCGCCGGCAGCGCGGCGGCCAGCGCCACTTCGGCATAGTCGATGCTGAGGAACTCCGCCATCAGGAAGGCGGTGGCGCCCATCACCGGTGGGGCGAGCACACCGCCGGTGGAAGCAGTGGCCTCGACCGCAGCCGCCTGCGGCGCGCTGAAGCCCATGCGTTTCATCAGCGGAATGGTGACCACGCCGGTGGACATGATGTTGCCCACCGGTGAGCCGCTGATGCTGCCCATCATCCCTGAGGCCACCACCGCGATCTTCGCGGGACCGCCGCGCCGATGTCCCATCAGCGCCATGGCAATGTCGGTGAAGAAGCGCGTGGCACCGCTCACTTCCATCAACTTGCCGAACACCACGAAGGCCAGCACCACCGTGGCAATGATCCCAAGCACCAGTCCCGGGATGGCACTGGTGTCGGAATACAGATACATCACCAGCAACTGCGGCGAGATGGTGTCGGCCTGCAGCGGCCGCGGCAGCAGGAAACCCAGCAGGGCATAGACCAGCAGCGCCAGCAGCAGCACGGCGATGGCCGTGCCGCAGGATTTGCGGACCGCCTCGACCATCAGGCCGATCGCCAGCAGGCCGGGGATGAACTTGCCCGGGGTGTTGCCTTCGATGTCGAACATCCACTCCGCATAGTTCACGGCCAGCCACAGCCAGCTGCCGATGGCCGCCAGCCCCAGCAGGATTTCGGCAAGGCCCGCGGTGCGTGCGTAGGGCCAGCGCAGCAGGGCCGTGGCGGTGGCCACACCGAGGTAAGGTCCCAGCCATTCAGGTTCGATCAGCTGCCAGCCAAGCCGTGATGGCACATCCAGTGCCCAGGCCAGCCCACCGATCAGCAACACGGCGCAGTAGAACCGGTACAGCAGCGTGGCAGGTGCGCTGCCCAGGCTCGCCCATGCCGGTGGCGCCTCCTCGCGAACTGCCGCGTTCAAGGTGCACCCTGCAGCAGTGCCTGCTGGCGCTGCTCATGCGCATCGGTCCACAGCCCGGCTTCACGGAAATAACGCACCGCACCCGAGTGCCACGGATGGCCGATGTTCAGCGGCACGACAGCGTCGGCCGGCACCGATCGGAACGTCGGCAGCGCCTCCTGCAATTCGGCCCAATTGCCATGGATGGCGGCGACCACGCGATACACATCCGCGTCGCTGACAAGAGCGCTGGAGTTCAGGTAAATATCCATGCGCGCCACGCGCGTGGGCGTGCTGATGCCGACGGCGCCCGGCCCGGGCTGCAGCTCGATGGCCTCGAAGCCCGGCAAGGACGTAAAGGCCTGCTCGTTCGGTCCCAGCGGCAGCACGCGCAATCCGCCTGGCACGGAGGCGTGGGCCTCGCGAAAGGCGGGAATGCCCAGCAGCGTGCTGGCGGCGACCACCCGTCCCTCCACCAGCGCGCGGATCGCGTCGGGAACGCCGGCCACCGTCACCTGCTGCACATCCTCGAGCGCAAGGCCCGCCGTGGCGAGCGCGGCGGCGTTGATCAGGTCGAAGGGCGCGTTGGCGCGAAAGCTGGTGACCACCGGACGGCCGCGCAGGTCGGCCATCGAATGGATGTCCGAGTCGCCGCGCACGAAGTACTGCAACGGCGAACGCGACACCAGCATCACCGCACGCAGGTTGACCAGCGGCTCCGGGTACACCAGCTGGCCGCGATAGGCGGCGGCTGTGTCGGTGGCATTGTTGAGGCCGAAGGGCAGTTCGCCCCGATGCATCTGCGGGATGTACAGCGAGGAGCCGGTGTGCGGCCGTGCCGTGGAGCCGATATCCAGTTCACGTTCCACCACGGTGCTGAGGCTGGTGCCGATCTGGTGGTACTGCGTGCCGGCCGGGCCGGTGGCGATGGTGATGCGACTCAGGGCCTCGCCG
>DATKBK010000212.1:0-12440 GCA_035514045.1 Steroidobacteraceae bacterium
CTGATGGGATTCTCGCGCCAGGTGCTGCCGATGCTCGCGCAATACGTGCCGGACTGAACGGCTCGCGGCGGCCATGACGGCGTTCTTCCTGCTGCTGTGCTCCACTGCGGTGAGCATGCTGGTGATCCCGCTGGCATGCCGGATTGCGCCGCGGATCGGCATGGTGGACCAGCCAGATCCGCGCAAGGTGCACAAGGCGCCGGTGCCGCGCGTGGGTGGTTGGGGCATCGTGGCCGGAGCATTGGTGCCGCTGGCGTTTCTGGGATACTCCGACCCGCTGCTGCAGTCGTTCATCGCGGGCGCGCTGGTGCTGTTCATCTTTGGCACCTGGGACGACGCGCGCCAGATCAGTCACTGGCCGAAATTCGCTGGCCAGATCGCGGCCGTGGCGCTGGTGGTGTTCTGGGGTGATCTGTATGTAACGCGCCTGCCGTTCCTCGACGGCGACGCGCTCAGCCCGCTGGCCGGTCAGCTGTTCACGCTGGTCGCCATGGTCGGCGTGATCAATGCAATCAACCACTCCGATGGCCTCGACGGCCTGGCGGCGGGCGAGACGCTGCTGAGCCTCATTGCCGTCGGCTTCCTGGGCTACCTCACCAGTGCGCGGCTGGTCACCGACCTGGCACTGGTGACGATCGGCGGCATCATCGGCTTCCTGCGCTACAACACGCATCCGGCGCGCGTGTTCATGGGTGACTCCGGCAGCCAGGTGCTGGGTTTCACGACCGCCTTTCTGGTCGTGTATCTGGTGCAGAAGGCACATACTGCGGCCAGCGCAGCCCTGCCGCTGCTGCTGCTCGGCCTGCCCATTGCCGACATCATCGCGGTGCTCTACCAGCGCGTCCGTGGCCGGATGAACTGGTTCAAGGCCACGCGCAATCACGTGCATCATCGCCTGCTCGACCTGGGCTTCAGCCACTACCAATCGGTGGTGCTGATCTATTCCCTGCAGGCCGGGTTGGTTACCGCAGCGGTGCTGCTGCGCTACGCTGCTGATCTGGCGGTGGTCGCGACCTACTTCGGCGTCATCCTGGCACTGTTTGCGCTGCTGGTGCTGGCGGAGCGATCCGGCTGGCGGCTCGCACATGCCAGCCGCGTGCGTTGGGCCAGCCTGTCAGCGTGGATTGGCGGCGTGCGGCGCAATGCGAGTGTGCAAACGACCTTCGTGTGGGCGATCGCGCTGGCAGTGTCCGGCCTGATCCTGTTCGCGGTGTTCCGCTCCGGCACGGTGCCCAGGGATTTCGGCGTGCTTGCCGCGGTGGCCACGCTGCTGGTGCTGCTGACCATCGCCTCGCGCCGCGACTTTCGCAACCTCGCGCTGCACCTCGCCGTGTACGTGACGGTGGCCTTTGCGACCTACCTGCTGACCACATATCCGGAAGGCGCCAGCGCCAGGCAGATGGCAGGCTTCGGCGCCGCCATCCTGGTCCTCGCCGTGGTGCTGGGCGTGTTCGTGCGTTTCCTCTCGGACGAACGCTTCGGCACTACGCCCACCGACTACCTGGTCGGGTTCGCGTTGCTGGCGATGCTGGCGTTCGGAGTGCTGGGCAACCAAAACTTCGCAGCCAGCGCCCTGCTTCGGTTCGTCACCTTTTCCGTGGTGCTGTTCTATGCCTGCGAAGTGGTTATCGGCTACCTGAAGCGCTGGCGTTCGGTGCTGGGCAGCGCGTCACTGGTGGCACTGATGGTGGTTGCCGTGCGCGGTCTGAGCACGGGAATCTGACAATTTGATGAATCGCTGACTGTAACGCCGCGGTCAACTACGCGGCTTACGGTACAGGGCCGCGCTGGACACACGGTCCGACGCAGCAGCACCGGAGATCGGCGGTCATGAACAGATTTCACTCATTTGCCGTGGGTCTTGCCATCGCGCTGCCGTTGTTCGCCGCGGGTTGTACCGGCACCGAAGACCGCAAGGCGCGCTACCTTGAGCGCGGCCAGGACTTCCTGGCACAAGGCAACCTCGACAAGGCACGCGTCGAGTTCAGCAATGCATTGCAGATTGATCCCACCGATGCGCAAGCCCGTTACCTCGCTGGCCGTGTCGCAGAGAAGCAGATCAAGCCGCGTGATGCAGTGGCCAACTACCAGGCCGCCATCGATGCGGATCCGGAGTTCATCGCCGCGCGTGGCGCGCTCGGGCGCCTGTACCTGCTCGGCGGCTTGCCCGAGAAGGCGCGCGAGATCGTTGCACCGGCCCTGCTCGTAGCGCCGGAAGACGCGCAACTGCGCACCGTGCGCGGGGGACTCAGGGCGCTGGACGGCGATCTGGCTGGCGCGCTGGAAGACGGCGAGGCCGCAGTGAAGGCGGCGCCGGACGACGAGGTGGCGCTGGCCTTCCTGGCCGCACAGTACCGCCGTCAGAATCGTACCGAGGACGCGATCACGACGCTGCAGGAAGGGCTGGAGAGGATTCCGGACAGCGCTGACCTGCGCGTCATCCTGGCCGAACTGCTGTACGACTCGGGTCGCAAGGCGGAGGCCATAGCGCAGCTTGAGACGGTTGCCACCGCGCATTCCGCGGTGCTGGCGCACTGGCAGCGCCTGGCGCGCGTGCAGCTGCTGGACCAGAACCCTGAAGGCGCCGAACAGGCGCTGCGCCAGGCCGTGGCCGCGAACCCGGACAGCACCGATGCCAAGAGCGCGCTGGTAGTGCTGCTGGCGGCCCAGAAGGACCAGGCAGCGGCGCTGGCAGAGATGCGCAAGTTCATTGCCGCGGATCCGAAAAACGCGGAGCTGAAGATTGCGCAGGGGCAGTTCCTGGAGTCGGCGCGGCAGCCGGATCAGGCCGCGGCCCTCTATCGCGAAGTGATCAAGTCCGAGGGAACCGATGCGCAGGGTCTGGTCGCGCGCAATCGCCTGGCCGTGCAGCTGGTGCAGAAGGGGGACCTGCCGGCGGCCGAGGCGCTGCTGGCGGAAGTACTGGCGGAGAACCCCCGCGACAACGATGCGCTGATCCTGCGCGCCGGCATCGCGATGTCGCGCGGCGAAACATCGGCGGCAATCACCGATCTGCGCGCGGTCCTGCGCGACCAGCCGGATGCCGCGCCCATCATGCGCGCGCTGGCCCGCGCCCATCAGCAGGACGGGGATACGGAACTTGCGGAGGAGGCGCTGCGCAGCGCGGCGGCGGCCAATCCGCTCGATGTACAGAGCCGGTTCGAACTCGCATCGTTGCTGGCGGCGAGCGACCGCGGCAGCCAGGCACTGCCGGTGCTCGAGCAATTGATCAAGGATGCACCGGACAACGTGGCGGCGCGCGAGGCGTACTTCCGTGTGCAGGCAGCGACGGGCGACCTGGCCGGCGCGCGCAGGACGGCCGAGGAACTCACGGTCCTGCAGCCCGATCTTCCGGCCGGCGCGATGCTGTTGGGGGCGCTGTACGAGCACGACCGGAAGCTTGGTGACGCCGTGCGCGAGTATGACCACGCGCTCAGGGTCAGCAGCGACCCCATCCCGGCGCTCACCGCCCTGGTACGCGTGTATCTGGGGCAGAAGCAGGCCGCCAAGGCAGCCGAGCGCATCCAGGCGGTCATCGATCGGGCGCCGCAGCTGGCCGCCGCGCACAACCTCTTGGGCGAGGTGCGCATGGCGAGCGGTGACCACGCCGCCGCCTTGAAGGCATTTGATGCAGCGATCGGCATCCAACCTTCCACATGGGTGCCGTGGCGCGGCAAGGCGCTTACGCAGGTGCGCTTGAAGCAGATGGATCAGGCTGCTGCGACCCTGGCCGACGGCATCGCGAAAGCCGGTGCGCTGGAACTGTACGTAGACCTGGCTGCCGTGCAGGAGCAGCGAGGTGGGATCGACGATTCAATCGCGACCTACGAGGACGCGCTGAAGCGCCATCCGCAATCCCTCACCGCCGCCAATAACCTCGCAATGCTGCTGGTGACCTATCGCAAGGACCAGGCGGGGCTGGATCGGGCCGCACAGCTGGCGGAACTGCTCGATGGCTCCGAGCGGCCTGCGCTGATCGATACACGCGGTTGGGTGAAGTTGCAGCGGGGCTCGGTCAGCGAGGCATTGCCGTTGCTGGAGGAAGCCGCGGAGAAGGCCCCCGGATCGCCGGTGATCCGCTACCACCTGGGCATGGCACAGCTGAAGAGCGGTGACCGTGCGGCGGCAAAGCAGAGCCTGCAGGCCGCGCTGGCGGCAGGCCCTGGCTTCGCGGGCGCGGAAGAGGCCAGGGCCGCACTCGCGAGTCTCGAAAATGCTGGCGGCTGAGCGGGCCGCCCAATCGGGCGCGGCGCGTGGCCGGGGCCTGCGGGGAGTCAGGATTTGTGGTGCGCTGATCATCGGCGTCAAACTGTCCAGCGCCAGCGTGATGCTGGCAGCGACCCACACGGCAAGTGTGGAAACGCTGGGTGCGACCGCGGAGCTCCAGGCGCTGTTACCGCAGTCCCGGGAGTTCATCGTCAGTGCGGGTGGTCCGGTCCGGATCACGCTGTCCGATCTCGCTGCGCCGGAGCCCTTTGTCGAGCTCCAGCTGCTGGTCAGTCGGGGTGGCCAGAAGGTGCTTGCGCTCAGTGGCGCCGGTGCGCAGCAGTTCCCTGCCACCCCAGGTGTCTACAGCGTTCAGGTCCTGGGCACGCCGGCGCCTGCCACCGACACTTCTAGTCCGGCTGGAACCTTCGACGTAGAGGTGCGCGAGCTGACCGGTAACACCGTGCTGTTCCAGTTCGCCGCTGGCATCGCCGCGCTGCCATCGCCACCGCGCGCGCAATCGACCGTTGCTGCAACGTTGCAGATCGAGACTGCTGGCACGTATCAGGTCACGTTCAATGACCGCAGTCTGCCTGCCGCACTCTCGCTCATCGACGTAGGCGTGTTCGGCGGCAACGATCGGCTGGTCACGATCTCCGGACCTTGCTCGGCAGCAGCGGGTTGCACGACATCGTTTACGGCGAGCACGCCGGGTAGCTACCCCCTGTTGGTGGCTGCCACCGCTGCAAATCCAGATCAGGCGGGATTGTATTCGTTGCGGGTCAGCGGCCCGGGAGGCGCAGTGGTGTACTCGGCCACCCAGCCGGTTGGCCGGCTGGCCCCGGCTACCGCGATCACGCTGCCGGCGGCAGGGGGATACACGCTGGCGGCCACTGACCATGAAATGCCCGTCGCACTGTCGGCGCTGAGGTTCCGGTTGATGCAGGGCGCCACGGAGCTGGCGGCATTGAATGCGTCCGGGTCGGTGGCGTTCACGGCGCCGTCGACCAACCCGGCACAGCTCTTTGCATTCGGCCGCGCCGTGGCCGGCACCGGCACTTACTCGCTGCGACTTGCGCAGGGGGCGCAGTCGGTGTTCCGGGATCTGCGCACGTTGCCCGATGGCTACGACGTCGGGCTGAACGCGGGCGGCTACCATTACACGTTCGACGTTCCGTCCACGACCAGCTATCGCCTGCGGCTGCGCGATCTGAATTTTCCCGCCCCACTAGCTCAGCTGCGCGCCGTCGTCGTGCCCGCCAGCGGCACGGTACAGGCGGTGAATGGCACCGACATCGATTCGACTTTCCAGCTTGCCGCCGGCCCCGCCTGGCTGGCCGTCATCGGCCAGACGTCTGGCCCCAGCGCCAACAGCCTGCTGGGCGTGTCGCTGGCGCCAGTTGCAGGCGGGAGCTCGCTGCTTGATCGAGCCCAGGGCCTGGGGCCGCTGTTCTCCACCCAGACCCTGATCATTCCGGCCGCGGGTTCCTACGACGTCACCATCCGCGATCTGCAGTTTCCGGCGGCTTTCCAGGAACTGGCGGCGGCGGTGACCCGCGGCCCGGAACTGGTTGGCCAGGTGTTTGGCAGTGAGAAGATCCGCTTCGACGCACAGCCTGGAACCTATTCGTTGAACCTGCTCGCGCGCCCGAGCGCAACGGCGCAGTACGCAACCTGGGGGTTCGAGCTGGCTGATACGCCGCCGGCGCCCGTCTTGGCGCTGTCCGCCGATCCGGTCACTGTGCCGCGTGACGGCACAACCACCATAAGCTGGTCGGCCATCGCAGCAACGGCCTGCTCTGCGACCGGAGGCTGGAGCGGCACGCGCGCCCTGTCGGGCACAGAGACTTCGGCCGTTCTGGCCGCAGATACCACCTTTACATTGTCCTGCGTGGGCGATGGCGGAAGCACCAGCCGTTCGGTCACGGTGGCGGTCTCGGCACCTGCTCCCGATGGTGGTGGCGGTGGCTCGCTGGGCGCTGGCGCCTTGCTGGGGCTGGCCGGATTGCTGGGTGCGCTGCGGCGCCGGGCGTCGCGCTACTGAAGGGCCTGGGTCTGCGGCATGACGAAAGTTGCCGCTGCTTCAGCCGCGCGGGCCCTTGGGCGGCACCAGCTGCTTCGGCCGCTGCTTCAATCCCTGCTCGGCCGCGCGCGTGATGCGCCTGACGGCATCCATGTCGCCTGCGGATTCCGCCTGCGCCAGGCGACGTTTCACGGCGTCGCGGATCTCGGCCGGTGAGGCATCGATGGACACATCGAGCACCAGATACCAGTCACGCAGGGGAGGTTCCTCCCGCCGCGCTGGCGCCGGACCTCGCCGGTTGCCGGGTGACGGGGTCCGCGGGCGCTCATCAAGACCGTCGATGCCAGGCTCGAGCACGCTGCGGACAACCCAGTAGCCGGCAGCGACGCAACCTGCGATGACAATGACATCAGCGATGGCCATCACCGTTCGTGTCGCCGGGCGGAACTTCGCCCGGCGACACTTCAGCCTCGGGCCGCCGGAATCGCCGCCGCCGGCACCCACCAGCCGTGTATCTGGCCGACGATACGCGTCGGCAGTTTCACGGTGGCCACCGGGCCGTCTTCCACCCGCTCGGCATCGAGGATCACCAGGTCCGCGCGACCCGCCTCGGCGGCGTGAGTGGCCACCGCCATCACGTAGCCGGCGCCTTCAGGGGCAGTGGCATTCTTCGGCGCGAAGCACACCTCGGACAGCGAGGCGCCCTGCGGTGAGCGCCAGATCTTCGCGGTCTTGTTCTGCACATCGAAGCGCGCAATGCCGTTGCCGCGCCCGCCGCCAGCCACGCCCTGCGCCTCGCTGAAGCCGCAGGACAGGAAGCCGTAGCGGTAATGCGCGGTGTTGTAGCGATCATCCTGCCGCGGCAGCGCGCCGGTGATGTTCGGATACAGCGTCTCGATCCGGTAGTCCTTCGGCGTGGTGGGCGACAGATCGGCCGACAGGCGCGTGATGTAGCTGGTGCCCTTGGCCGGATCCCAGCGGGAGCCATCGTGCATGGGCATGAAGGGGAAGGGGTTGGACTGCGACATCTCCACGTCAATGACCACCTGTTTGCCGTCGTCGAAGGCGCCCATCACATGCGTGGCGCTGCGCTCGGGTCCCTTGATGAAGCGCACGTCCTTGCCGTCGCCGCCGCGGCGCAAATACCCGAAGTAGGTCGGCTGGCCCGGCCACCATGACCAGTGGATGCCGCCTTTCTCCATCTGCGCCTGGTCGATCTGCAGCGGGATCACGTAGAACACGATGTAGTTTTCGGTGACCGCGAAGTCGTGCAGCATGCCCACGTAGGGCACCTTGATCCAGGCATCCCACACCTTCCTGCCGGTGGGCGTGTACTCGAACACGTTGAGGTCGGTGGTGTTGTGGCCCTTGGCCTCGTAGCCAAACGCCACCAGGTTGCCGGTCTTCGAGTCCAGCTTGGGATGCGCGGTGAACGTGGCGCTCTCGAGCGTGTTGTTGAAGCGGTAGACCGGATCCACCGTGGCCAGCGTGTTGAGGTCCATCGCCGCCGGCGGGCTGTCTTCCTTCAGTGCCAGCAGCAGGCCGTTGTGATGAATGATGTGCGTGTTGTGTGTGCCGCGGCTCTTGCCCTTCACCGACGGATCGTCAAGGTAGGGATTGCGGTACATGGGGAACAGGATCTTGCCCGCCTTCTCCTGCGCCACGTAGCGCTCGTTGCGCACGAAGCGGCTCTTGTAATGCACATTGCCGTTCTCGAAGCGGAACAGGCTGACATGGCCCTCGCCGTCGAAGGGAATGTTGCCCGCCTGCAGCGGGAACTGGGCATCAGGTCCGGTGCGGTAGAAGCCGCCGGCGAGGTC
This sequence comes from Steroidobacteraceae bacterium, assembly GCA_035514045.1. Lineage (GTDB taxonomy): Bacteria > Pseudomonadota > Gammaproteobacteria > Steroidobacterales > Steroidobacteraceae > ZC4RG30. Next base: position 8,050 of record DATKBK010000212.1, read on the forward strand.
GGCGGGGATCTTGCCGTCAACTTCGCAGAAGCGGATGTCCTGCTCGACCCGGAACAGCTGCGGGCCGCGCGCGGCCGGCGGGCCGAAGCGCTCCTGCATGTCGTTGCCCGGCGGGCCGCCGGCCCGAGGACCACCCGGCGGACCACCCGCGGGAGGCCCGGGGGGCTGCGCAGCACCGGCGGCGCCTGCGCCCAGCACGGCTCCGGCGCCAGCGGCGGCAGTGAGCGCGGCGCCCAGGAACGCGCGGCGGTCGACGTTGGTGGTGGGCTCGTTGCCGGTGCTTTCGCCGGCCTTGCGCTGGTCAGACATGGTTTCCCCCGGTTCGGATTACTGGTCCTGCCGATATCTGCGGAGTCTAGCGCGGCCGGGGGTGCGACGGCTCCCGCGTCCGAGAAATTCACGGTCAGGTAGCCGGCGCGACCGTTCGGGGCGTGATTTGGTCGATGTACGAAAGGCCTGGCGCGCCAGCCGTATTGTAGCGCGGCGAACGCCGACTACCTGGGTTGGTGTGGGCGACGACCTCGATGCCGTCGCCGCACGGGGCTTCGTCCCCGCCGCCTTTGGTGATGTCATCACCGTTGCAGGTCACCTTGCCGTTGGTGACGACCTGGAATTCATAGTGACCTCACAGTGCCCGCAGGGGCTTCCGTCCGCTTGTGGCTCAGCGCGGCCAGGCGCCGATGACGGCGCCCATGGCCGAGAAATTGACGATCTGGTAGCCGGCATTGATCAGCCACAGCTTGAACGGCCGCTGTTCGAACAGGTAGATCACGCCGAGCGCCGGGGCGATGAAGAAGAAGGCGCCCATCAGGCCCACGTGCAGGCCGAACATCCAGCCGGTATGGTCGCCATTCTGGAGCGCAATGCCCGCCGCAGCGACAAGGTTCAGTGCGTACGCACCGCCAAAAGTCGCGGCCATGCTCACCTGCGCGCCCTTTTCCTTGGTCATGCCGGTCAGGCGCATCCAGGGCTTGCCGAACAGCGGGCCGTACCACAGGCTGCCGATCGCGAAGCCGGATAGCGTAGCGACGAATACCGACAGCCAGTTCACCAGAGCGAAACGATCCATGATTGCAGCTCCCTTCTTGTTGTGTACGCGTCCTTCGTAACCTACCCGGGCAGGCGCGACAGGTCGGCGATGCCGGCGAACAGCGCGCGCAGCTGACCCAGCATCCCCAGCCGGTTGGCGCGCAGCGCCGGATCCGGATCCATCACCATCACGCCATCGAAGAATGCATCCACCGCGGGCCGCAACTTCGCCAGCTCGGTGAAGGCGCTGGCGTAGTCGAGGCCGGCGGTATGGCCGGGCACCGAGTGCATCGCGCCCTGCAGCGCCGCGAACAGCGCGCGCTCGGCAGGCAGCTGCAGCAGCGCGGCGTCGATCTGTCCGCCACCGGCCTCGCCGCCGGCCGATTTTTTCAGCAGGTTCGCGATGCGCTTGTTGGCCGCGGTGAGGCTGGGGCCTTCGGGCAGCGCGAGGAACTGGATCAGTGCGCGCACCCGCGCGTCGAAGTCCAGTGGCGAGCGCGGCCGCGCGGCGATCACCGCGTCGCAGATCTCCGGGGTGATGCCGGGCATGGGCGGGCCGCCGTCGGGCGGCTCAAGCCACGCATTGCGCTGGCGTTCCAGCAGATAGTCGTAGACCTCGGCGGCCACAGCTGCGCGGGCCGGCCACTGCTTCCCCTGCGGCGGCGGCGACTCGAACACGGTGTGGGCGCGCAGCGCGGCATCGATCAGGTCGATGAGGTCCAGCGGCAACCGGTGCTCGTAGATCATGCGCCCGATGCCGATGGCGGCGCGGCGCAGCGCGAACGGATCCTTGGTGCCGCTGGGCTTCTGGCCGATGGCGAAGATGCCGGTGAGTGTATCGAGCCGGTCGGCCAGCGCCACGGCGAGGCCGGACTTCGTGGTTGGCAGCGCGTCGCCCTGGCCGCGCGGCTGGTAGTGCTCGGCGATGGCGGTGGCGACCTCGGCATTCTCGCCGTCGGCGGTGGCGTAGTAGCGGCCCATGATGCCCTGCAGCTCGGGGAACTCGCCGACCAGGTGGGTGACCAGATCGCACTTGGCAAGCTGTGCGGCGCGCGCGGCCAGCGCGCCATCGCCATCGATGCGCGCGGCAATCTCGCGCGCCAGTTGCGCAATGCGCGCCACTTTGGCGCCGATCGAGCCAAGCTGGGCCTGGAAGGTGACGGCATCCAGTTGCGGCAGACGCGCCGCCAGCGGCGTCCTGCGATCCTGCTCCCAGAAGAATGCGGCATCGGAAAGCCGCGGTCGCACCACGCGCTCATTGCCGGCGCGCACGACTCCGGGGGCTGAACTGTCGAGGTTGCTGACGGTGATGAACACCGGCAGCAGCGCGCCATCGGCGCCTGCCACGGGGAAGTAGCGCTGGTGATCCTGCAGCACTGAAACCAGCAGCTCGCGTGGCAGCGCGAGAAAGCGGGCTTCGAAGTGGCCGGCCAACGGCACCGGCCATTCCACCAGGGCGGTGACTTCATCGAGCAGCGCATCGCTGACCAGCGCGCGGCCGCCCTGTTGCGTTGCGAGCTGCGTGACGCGTTCACGGATGCGCTCGCGCCGCACCGCGAAATCAGCCACCACGCTGCCGTGCTCGAGCACCGTCTCGTAGCTGGCGGGCGAGTCGATGCGCAATGTCCCCTGCGAATGAAAGCGGTGGCCGCGCGTTTCGTTGCCGGCGACGGCGTCGAGGATGGTGGCGGGAATCACCTCGCTGCCCAGCAGCAGCACCAGCCAGTGCACCGGGCGCACGAACTGCGCCTCGCCGGCGCCCCAGCGCATGCGCTTGGGGATGGGCAACGCGTCGAGCGCCTCGGCCACGAAACCGGGAAGCAGCTCGCGCGCCGCCGCACCAGGTTTCACGCCGGTGAACGACAGGCACTGGTTGCCTTTCGGGTCGGCCTCGCGTCCAAGCGCCGCCAGTGGCACGCCGCAGCTCTGCGCGAAGGCTTCGCCAGCACGCGTCGGTGCGCCACTCTTGTCAAAGGCCGCGGACACCGGCGGCCCGCGCCGCTGGATCTTCTGCTCCGGCGCCTGCAGCGCAAGCGCCTCGATGCGCACGGCCAGTCGCCGTGGCGTCGCGAATGCGCGCACCGCACCATGCGCGAGTCCCGCTGCGCTGAGGCGCTCGACCAGACCATCGCGAAAGGCTTCCGACAACGCGCGCAGTGCCTTCGGTGGCAGCTCTTCGGTTCCCAGCTCCACCAGCAAATCGGCAGTCGCGCTCATGCCGCGCCCCGCGGCGCTGTGTTGTCCGCGATCAGAATGCGCGGTCCGGCCGCCAGCATTGGAAATCCCAGCGCGTCACGACTGGCGTAGTAGCTCTGCGCCACCCCGCGCGCAAGCTGGCGCACCCGCAGGATGTAGCGCTGCCGTTCGGTGACCGAGATCGCGCGCCGCGCATCCAGCAGGTTGAACGTATGCGAGGCCTTCAACACCTGCTCATAGGCGGGCAGCGCCAGCTTCGCGGCCAGCAGTGCAGTGCAGGCGGCTTCATGCTCGTCGAAATGCCGCAGCAGCACCGCTACATCGGCATGCTCGAAGTTGTAGGCCGACTGCTCCACCTCGTTCTGATGGAACACGTCGCGATAGGTCACGCGGCCCAGCGGTCCGTCGGCCCACACCAGGTCGTACACGCTCTCCACGCCCTGCAGGTACATGGCCAGGCGTTCCAGGCCATAGGTGATCTCGCCGGTCACGGGCCGGCAGTCCAGGCCGCCCACCTGCTGGAAATAGGTGAACTGCGTGACCTCCATGCCGTTGAGCCACACCTCCCAGCCCAGGCCCCAGGCGCCCAGCGTCGGGGATTCCCAGTTGTCCTCAACGAAACGCAGGTCATGTTCCAGCGGATCAAAACCGATGGCCCGCAGCGAATCGATGTACAGCTCCTGGAGGTCCAGGGGCGAGGGTTTGATCACCACCTGGAACTGGTAGTAGTGCTGCAGGCGGAACGGGTTTTCGCCATAGCGCCCGTCGGTGGGGCGGCGGGAGGGCTGCACATAAGCCGCACTCCAGGGTTCGGGCCCGATGGCGCGCAGGAAGGTGGCGGTGTGGAAGGTGCCGGCACCCACCTCCATGTCGAGCGGCTGCAGCAGCACGCAGCCGCGCGCCGCCCAGTACTGCTGCAGGGCCAGGATCAGGTCCTGGAAGGTGGCGGCCTTCGGGCCGATTTTGCTGGTCGCCATTAAGGCCTTGCCCGCAGTGGGCCGCAATTCGAAACGTCGGGAACGGGGCAGTATATCGGCAAGGCCGCAGAGCCCGCCCGCCGCCGGTGCTGCGGCCTGGAGCACCGTAGCGGTGCGTTATCGCGCCGCTGCGCGCACCACCATGATGCGCAAGACACGGATACGCACTATAATGGTGCGTTTCACAAC
>DATKBK010000213.1:0-3939 GCA_035514045.1 Steroidobacteraceae bacterium
TGGCGTGCGCCTTCGCTCAGGCTGCCACCGACAAAGAACATCGCACCAAGCACTGCCACGGCGGCCACCGCGGCGAGCGCCGGCCGAAGGATGCGACGGGTGCGAATGCTTTCCTGCAGCGCTTCGCGCTCTGCCACGGCCAGCGTATCGGCCGCCAGCAGGTCGAGCAGTACCGATGCCTTGCCTGGTTCCTTGGCGCTTTCCTGCAGATAGGTTGCGATGCGCCCGGACTGCGCCGGCAGCGCCTGCTCCAGTGCCGCCGCGCCGCGCGCGCGTTCCTGCTCGCGCCAGTTCAGCCACCACCACAATGCGACACCTGCCGCCGCCACGCCCAGTGCCACCCGACCGAGCAGCGCCACCTGATCGGAGAATCCATAGCGCGGCAGCCACCAGGCTGCGATCAGCGTGATAGCCAGCAGCGTCGCCGCCAGCAGCGCTGCACCTTTGGCAGAAAGGATGAAACGCAGGCGTCGACGCGCCTGCGACAGATAGTGATCGAGCTGGGGACGGGCGTTCATGCGCTAGGCTTCCCTCTGGACTCTGAGGTGATAGTTCGCCACCAAGGGCTCCACGAACGCAAGCGCCGCGGCAGCCAACAATAACCAGAACCATACAGGTAAAAACCGTTCGGAGGCCGAAGTGCTGCCGACAGCTTGTCCGGCCTCGCTGGCCGGGCGCTGCAGCGCCAGCCAGCGATCCCGCCCGGCCTCATCCAGGGGCGTCAGCAGCGATTCGCGCGGCTCGGCATTGACAGCCACGAAATCGCTGCGGCCACCGCCACGCACCTCGTAGAAGCCCACCAGTTCCGGCACCCAGCGCTGGCCCTGCTCGTCACCACCCAGCATCGAGCTGCGCTCACCGCGTGGATCGAACACCTGGCCACCACCCCGGCGCAGCACCGCGGCATCCAGCGCCATGCCCACCGAGGCCGAAGCCGCATCGAAACGGGCACCGGCCAGCCATGCCGTAGCCTCGGCGACGAATCGCACGAACAGCGGATGGATGGCAAGGTCATTCCACTCCCGGTCCAGCGGCGAGGTGAACAACAGCAGGCGGCCCGCACCGAGGCTCTGCTCCAGCATCAACGGCGAGCCATTCTCGAACGTCAACAGCACGCGCGCGTCTTCGGGCGGCACGACCGGCACATGGCGGAAGAAGCGGATGCGCAGCCAGGCGCCGGCCTCACGCAGCACCGCGTGGCTCTGCTCGATGCCGGCGATGCGCGCCGGATTGGCGCCGGCGGCACGCGCACTGCCGCGAGCGAGTTGCGCTCCGCTCATCGGTACGGTGCCCTGCTGCGCGGCGCGCGCGCCCAGCGTCATCAGCACCGCACCACCGGCTGTAACGTACTTGGTCAGCGCTTCGCTGGTGGTGGCATTGAGCAGGCCCGCATCCGAGACCACGATGGCGGCGAAGTCCCCCAGCTGGCGGGTGGCCAGCGAACCGGGCAATGCCGTCTCGACGTCGAAGCGCGGCCGTTCCAGCGCCTGCAACGCGGCGCCGAAATACCTTGCGTCGTCACCCTCGACATTGGCGGCAACCACCAGCACCTTCGGTTCGACCCGGCGCAGCAGGGTGTACCAGGCATCATCCGCCGCGAGTTCGTCCGCGGGTTCCAGCCGCGCGGTCAGGCGATGTTCACCCAGTGCAACTTCACCCAGTGCCACGCGCTGCACGGCCGGCATGCCGGCGCTCAGGGCCCGCCGCTCACGTGCCTCGCCATTGACCTCAACCACCAGACTGCGACCTTCCAGCGAACCCCCGTCGATCCGCACCTCGACCGTGCCCGGCGTGCGCGGGTCTTCCTGCACGCCGGCAATGCGTGCATTGGGCAGTGCCTCGGCCTCGCCAGCGGACGCCGCGCCCACATCCTCCAGCACCAGCCGCAGACCGGGCGGCGGGGCGAGATCAGAGAACCGCAGCGGGCTCGCGGACTGCTGCAGGTCGGACACCACATGCAGCTGCACGGTTTCTCCGGGACCTGCGCCCCAGGCCACCGAGCCTGCTACCAGCGCACCGTAGTCCAGCCGCGACCAGCCCGGTGCCAGCGACTGCACGGCCGCACGCAACTGGCCCGCGTCAGCGGCAAACTTCGGCTGGACCAGCACGCGCAGCCGGTGATCGGCCGCCACCAGCATGGCGCGGTTCGAGCCGCGCACCTCACCGATGAGTTGCTGGGCGCGCTCCTGTGCCCGCTCCCACACACCGGTGCGCTGCATCGACATCGAGGTGTCGAGCACGATCACGTGCAGGGTCGCGCTGCCCTGACCGGGCTTGATCACACTGCGCCACAGCGGACCGGCGAAGGCCAGCGCCAGCAACGCCAGCAACGCCAGGCGCAGCAGCAGCAGCAGCCAGTAGCGCAGCTCGTGCCGGCGGCTGCGGCGGATCTGGCTGGGTTCCAGGAACATCGCCGAGGCAAACGGGTGCTTCTCCTCGGTCCTGCGCGCGAAGCGGTGCAGCCACACCGGCAGCGCAAGACCAGCAAGGCCGAGCAGGAACCACGGTGCGAGCCACATCAGCGGGACCTCTGCCGGAACATCAGGTAGCCGCGCAGAGCCTTGTCGAGCGGCTCATCGGTGACCAGCAGCACATGGTCGGCGCGACTGCGGGCCGCCACCTGCTTCACCTTGGCCAGATGTGCCGCGATGCGCTCCTTATAGGTGGTGCGCATGTAGTCGGGCGAGACCTCGATCTGGCGGCCGGACTCCACATCCTCGAGCATCACCGACTCATCCCAGCTCGGATCCAGCTCCATGCGGTCCAGCACCTGGAAGATCATGATGTCGTGCCCGCCCCAGGCGAACGGCTGCACCGCGCGCGTCAGCGCCTCCGGATCGCAATAGAGGTCGGAGATCACCGCCACCAGTCCGCGCCGCTGCATGTGTTCGTGCATCTGGCGAAACGATGCGGTGAGGTCGGTCTCGCTGCCGGCCTCCAGTCGGTCCAGCTGGTGCAAGATCGCGGTGAGGCTGCCGGTGCGGCTCGACGGCGGGCGGTAGGTGCGGATCTTCGAATCGAAGGCAATCAGGCCGGTGGGATCGTGCTGGTGCAGCGCCATGTAGGCCAGCGACGCGGCCACGAACTTGGCATAGCGCAGCTTGTTGACCGCACCCGACCCGTAGCCCATCGAGGCACTCACGTCGAGCGCGATCATCAGCCGCGTGTTGGTCTCGCCCTGGAAGCGCTTGATGTAGGCCCGGTCGGTGCGCGCGAACACGTTCCAGTCGACGAAGCGCGGATCATCGCCCTCGGCGTAGGCCTTGTACTCGGCGAATTCCTGGCTGAAGCCGAAGCGCGGACTGCGGTGCAATCCCTGGAAGAAGCCCTCCACGGCGGAACGCGCGACCAGTTCCAGCGTCGACAGCGACGCCAGTACTTCAGGCCGCAGCAGCGCCGAGGTGGGCGTTGCGCTCAAGTGCCCAGTTCCCGCTCGACCACCCTGGTCAGCAGCTGGTCGATCGTGACGCCATCGGATTCGGCCTGGTAGTTGGAGAGCACGCGATGGCGCAGCACCGGCAGCGCGAGGGCCGCAAGGTCCTCGACCGCCACGTGGTAGCGACCTTCGGACAGCGCGCGCGCCTTGGCCGCCAGCGCCAGGAACTGCGTGGCGCGGATGCTGGCGCCGTAGCGGGTGTACTTCTTCACTTCATCGCTGGCAGTGACGTCGGTGGGCCGGGTGGCACGCACCAGCGCCACGGCCTTGCGCGCCACGTCATCGGACATGGGCACCTGGCGCACCAGCCACTGGAACCTGATGATCTCGGCCGCGGTGGTGCACGCCAGGATGGGCGGCGGCTCCACCCGCGAGGTGTTGTCGGCCACCACCTTGAGTTCGTCTTCGACGTTCAGGTAGTCGAGCAGCACATTGAACAGGAACCGGTCCAGCTGCGCCTCGGGCAGCGGATAGGTGCCTTCCAGCTCGATCGGGTTCTGCGT
>DATKBK010000214.1:0-11946 GCA_035514045.1 Steroidobacteraceae bacterium
ACTCCACGTGGAATCCGGCCACGATCTCGGACTCGCCTTCAGCCACGTCGAAGGGCGCACGGTTGGTCTCCGCCACGCCGGAGATGAAATAGACCACGAACAGCGGGAACAGCCAGAACCAGTTCCACGACAGGAAACCGCCCTGCTGCTGCTCGATAATGGTGCCCAGATTGAGACTGCCGGAGGCCATCAGCACCCCCACCAGCGCAAAGCCCATCGCGATTTCGTAGGCGACGATCTGCGCCGCAGACCGCATGGCACCCAGGAAGGCATATTTCGAGTTAGAGGCCCAGCCGGCAATGATCACGCCGTAGACACCCACCGAGGTCAGCGACAGTACATAGAGCAGACCGGCATCGATGTCGGCGATGACGAAATCCGGCGCCAGCGGAATGACCGCCCAGATCGCAAAGGCGGGAATCAGCGTGATCGCCGGCGCCAGGCGGAACAGCAGGCCGTTGGCCTGCGAGGGCACAATCACTTCCTTGATCAGCAGCTTGATCACATCGGCGAAAGGCTGCCCGAAGCCGGGCAGGAAGCCAAAGATGCGCACCCGGTTCGGGCCCTTGCGCACTTGCATCCAGCCGATCAGCTTGCGCTCCCACCGCGTGAGGTAGGCCACGCACAGGATCACCGTGATGGTGACCGCGAGGATCCACACCGTGGAGTGCACGAAGGCCGGCAGACTCTCCCACAGCTCGATCACGATCAGGCCCCCGCCTCGCCATAGACCCGGCGGAGCACGCGCGCCTCGCGGGTGCGCTGCAGTGCCGTGGCTCGCCGCACGATGGCGTCGCTTTGGTACATGGGCAGGTCGGTCACCGTCACCGGTCCGTCAGGTGGTGCGGTGATCGCGGCGGGCATCGTTGCCAGCGGTCTGGCATTGCGCTCGACCAGCACGCGCAGCGCATCGCGCACGTCTTCGGACGACAGCGCCTCGAATCCGGGCAGGTTCAACAGATTGCCCAGCACGCGCAGCACCTTCCAGCCGGGCCGAGACTCGCCCACCGGCTGGGCGGCGCCGGCAAAGCTCTGCCACTGGCCCTCCAGATTCACGAAGGTTCCGGAAGTCTCGGCAAAGGTGCCGACGGGCAGCAGCACATGGGCGACGGACTTGAGCTCATCGCCGACAAATGGCGTCGCGGCGACTACAAACCGCGCCGCGCGCAGCGTTTCGAGGGCCTTCGGATGAAGTGTGTCGGCGGGCTCCATGTCCCACAGCAGGTAGGCATCGAGCGGGTTGGCGAGCATGGCTCCGGCATGCAGTCCCGACTGTTCCCGATCGACTCCTCCCGCAGCACGATGCGGCAGCACCCCGGCCAGATGCGCACCTGCCGCGTTGCCACCCTCGGCCAGCACGCCCACCTGTGCACCGGTGGCATCGGCGAGCCGGAGCACGGCGGCACGAAGGGACGCGTACTGCGGATGGCGCAGCGCCAGCGCGCCCAGCCAGATCGCCTTGCGCTGCGCGCCGCGCAGCTGCTCGACGATGGCCCGATGCCGGTCGGTGACCGATGCCGTGGCGGCTCCCACCGTGTTCGCGCCGGCTACCGACAGCAGTGCATTGAGCTGCGCCAGTTGCGCGGCCGGTGGCTCGATCAGCTGTTCCGCAATGGGGAACAGGTATTCGAACTGGGCCGGATTGAGGAACGAAATCTTTGCGCCCGCCATGGCGGCCTTGCGCACGCGATGCGCAAGCAGCGGCAGCTCACGGCGCAGGTTTGACCCCACCACCAGCAGCGCCTCCAGCGTATCGACCTCGGCAATGGCACCACCCAGCGAGGGCAGTGCCGGATCGGCCAGATCGGCAGAGAAATCCAGCTGCCGCAGACGGTGATCGATGTTGGCCGTGCCAAGGCCGGCGGCAACCTGTGCCAGCAATGCATATTCCTCCAGCGTGCCCGAGGCCCCGGCCAGCACGCCGAGCTTGTCCCCCGATGCTTCCTTCAGGCCCTGCGCTACCAGCTCAAGTGCCGACTGCCAGTCGGTTTCGCGCCAGACCGCGCCCTCGCGCACCATGGGCCTTGCCAGCCGGTCCTGACTGTAGATGCCCTCATAGGAATAGCGGTCGCGGTCGGAAATCCAGCACTCGTTGATGGCTTCGTTCTGCCGCGGCACCACGCGCATCAGCCGGCCCCGCAGCACATGGCCAAAGAGATTGGTACCAAGCCCGTCGTGGGGCGACACCAGCGCCACCTGCGTCATCTCCCAGGCACGGGCGCGGAAGCGGAAAGGCTTGCTGTTGAGCGCCCCCACCGGACACAGGTCGATGATGTTGCCGGAGAGCTCATGATCGACGCTCTTCTCGACGTAGGTGCCAATCTGGTTGTCCTCGCCGCGGAAGCTCGTGCCCAGCTCCGGAAAGCCGGCGATGTCCTGCCCGAACCGCACGCAGCGCGTGCAATGGATGCAGCGCGTCATGTCGGTCGAAACCAGCGGCCCCAGGTTCTTGTCCTTGACCACGCGCTTGCGCTCGTTGAAGCGCGACACGTCACGGCCATAGCCCATGGCCAGGTCCTGCAGCTCGCACTCACCGCCCTGGTCGCAGATCGGGCAGTCGAGCGGATGATTGATGAGCAGAAACTCCATCACCGACTTCTGCGCGGCAATGGCCCTGGGCGAGCGGGTGTGCACCACCATGCCCTCCATCACCGGCGTGGCGCAGGCTGGCATGGGCTTGGGGGCCTTTTCCACCTCGACCAGGCACATGCGGCAGTTGGCCGCCACCGCCAGCTTGTCGTGGTAGCAGAACCGCGGCACGTAGACGCCATGGGCATCCGTCACGCGGATCAGCATCTCGCCTTTTTTTGCCTGCACCGCGACGCCATCAACCGTCACCGTGACCGAGTCGGAAACCGGCTGGTTCATGCCGCCTCCCGGGTGCCGGCGACGATGCTGCGTCCGCCGTGGTCGATCATGTACTCGAACTCGTGGCGGTAATGCTTCACGAAACTCTGCACCGGCCAGGCGGCCGCGTCGCCCAGCGCGCAGATGGTGTGGCCCTCGATCTTGTTGGCCACCTGCACCAGCAGGTCGATTTCCTCGCGTCGGCCCTGTCCGGCCATGATGCGCTTGAGCAGCCGGTTGAGCCAGCCGGTGCCTTCGCGGCAGGGCGTGCACTGGCCGCAGGACTCCGACATGTAGAAGCGCGACAGCCGCTCCAGCACGCGCACCATGCAGGTGGTCTCGTCCATCACGATCACGGCGGCGGATCCGACGGCCGATCCCGCGGCCTTCACCGAGTCGAAATCCATGTTGGTCTTCATCATGATTTCGCCGGGCACCACGGGCACCGACGAGCCGCCGGGAATCACGGCCTTGATGCGCCGGCCACCCTTCATGCCGCCGGCGAGTTCGAGCAGGTCGGCAAAGGGAATGCCCATCGGCACTTCGAAATTGCCGGGCTTCGCGACATGTCCCGAGACCGAGAAGATCACCGTGCCGCCCGAATTGGCTACGCCCAGGTCGGCAAACCAGGCTGCGCCCTTGCGCATGATGGTCGGCGTCGACGCAAAGCTCTGCGTGTTGTTGATCGTGGTCGGCTTGCCATACAGCCCATAGTTGGCGGGGAACGGCGGCTTGAAGCGCGGCTTGCCCTGCTTGCCCTCGAGCGATTCGAGCAACGCCGTCTCCTCACCGCAGATGTAGGCGCCCGCCCCCACCACGCAGAAAATGTCGACGTCGATGCCCGAGCCCTTGATGTTCTTGCCCAGCAGGCCGGCGGCGTAGGCCTCTTTCAGGGCGGCCTCGAAACGCGGCACCGGTTCGCCGAGGAACTCGCCGCGGATGTAGTTGTAGCCTACCGTGGCACCCATGGCGTAGCAGCCGAGGGCCATGCCCTCAATCAGCTGGTGCGGATTGAAGCGCAGGATGTCCCGGTCGTGGCAGGTGCCGGGCTCGGATTCGTCCGAATTGCACACGGCATACTTCTGGCCCGGCGCATTGCGCGGCATGAAGCTCCATTTCACGCCGGTGGGGAACCCCGCGCCGCCGCGGCCACGCAGGCCGGAAGCCTTCACCGTTTCAATGATGGTCTCGCGCGGGGTCTTCTCGGCGAGGATCTTTTCCCATGCCTGATAGCCATCGGCCTTGCGGTAGTTGTCGATCTTCCACGGCTCCGGGTACTTCAGCGCCTCGAAGCACACCAGGTTCATCCTGTCGTCCCACTTGCCCATGCGCGTCACTTCAGCTCGTCCAGCACTGCATCGACCTTCGCCGGCGTGAGGTACTCGTGGTAGACGTGATCGACCATCATCATCGGCGCGCCGGTGCAAGCGGCAAGACATTCTTCTTCACGCTTGAGGAAGATGCGACCATCGGGCGTGCTCTCGCCGGTGGCGATGCCCAGCTTGTTCTCGATGTAGGTGACGATGTCGTCGGAACCGTTGAGCATGCACGAGATATTGGTGCAGACACTGACATGGTGCCGGCCACAGGGATGGGTCTCGAACATCGAATAGAAACTCGCCACCTCATAAACCTGAATGGGCGGGAGTTTCAGGTACTCAGCCACTGCATCCATCAGCTCTGGCGTCAGGAAACCCTGATTCTGTTCCTGCGCGAAGCGCAGTGCCGACAACACGGCCGAACGCTGGCGTCCTTGCGGGAAGCGGGCCACCCACTCGTCGATCTCGTGGCGCGTGTGCTCGGCAAGCAGTGCGGCCTTGCCGGTGATCGTGGCGCTCACCGGTCCACCTCGCCGAATACGATATCCTGCGTGCCGATCACGGCCACCACGTCGGCCAGCATGTGGCCCTCCACCATTTCGGGCAGCGCCGACAGATGTGCGAAGCCTGGCGCGCGACAGTGCAGGCGGTAGGGCTTGTTGGCCCCGTCCGAAACCAGGTAAACGCCGAACTCCCCCTTTGGCGCCTCGACCGCCGCATAGGTCTCGCCCGCCGGCACGCTGAAGCCTTCGGTGAAGTACTTGAAGTGGTGGATGAGCGATTCCATGTCGCCTTTCATCTCTTCGCGCCGCGGCGCGCGGATCTTGCGGTCCTCGATCATGACCGGATTGCTGTCCGACCCGGGGTTGGCCCGCAGCCAGGCAATGCACTGCTGGACAATGCGGTTGGACTGACGCATTTCCTCGACCCGCACCAGGTAGCGGTCGTAGCAATCGCCGTTGACGCCCACCGGAATATCGAAATCCATGTCCGCATACACTTCATAAGGCTGCTTCTTGCGCAGATCCCAGGCCACTCCGGAGCCACGCAACATGGGCCCGGTGAATCCCAGCTGCATCGCCCGCTCCGGCGGCACCACGCCGATGTTGACGGTGCGCTGCTTCCAGATCCGGTTGTCGGTGAGCAGCGTCTCGTACTCGTCGACACAGGCTGGAAAGCGGCGCGTGAAGTCGTCGATGAAATCCAGCAGCGAACCTGAGCGCGCCTCGTTGAGGCGGTCCACGTCCTTCTTCGAGCGCCAGCGCGATGCCTGGTATTTCGGCATCGAGTCCGGCAGGTCCCGATACACGCCGCCGGGACGATAGTAGGTGGCATGCATGCGCGTGCCTGATACCGCCTCGTAGCAGTCCATCAGGTCCTCGCGCTCGCGGAAGCAGAACAGGAACACGCTCATCGCGCCGATGTCCAGGCCATGCGCGCCCAGCCACATCAGGTGGTTGAGGATGCGGGTCACCTCGTCGAACATGGTGCGGATGTACTGCGCACGCACCGGCACCGTGACGCCCAGCAGCTTCTCGATGGCCAGCACATAGGCGTGCTCGTTGCACATCATCGACACGTAGTCGAGCCGGTCCATGTAGCCGATCGACTGGTTGAAGGGCTTGCTCTCGGCCAGCTTCTCGGTGCCCCGGTGCAGCAGGCCCACGTGCGGATCGGCCTTCAGGATGGTCTCGCCGTCCATCTCCAGCACCAGCCGCAGCACGCCATGCGCGGCCGGATGCTGCGGACCGAAATTCAGCGTGAAGTTGCGGATCTGGGCCATCAGCCGCGCCCCTTCAGTTCGGGCTCGTAGCGGGCGTCGTCGCGGATCACGCGTGGTACCAGGATGCGCTCGGTGATCTGCACCGGTTCGTACACGACGCGCTTCTTCTGCTCGTCGTAGCGCACCTCGACATGGCCCACCAGCGGGAAATCCTTGCGGAACGGATGGCCGATGAAGCCGTAGTCGGTAAGCAGGCGCCGCAGGTCCGGATGGCCATCGAACACAATGCCGAACAGGTCGAAAGCCTCGCGCTCGAACCAGTTGGCCGCAGCCCAGACGCCGGTGAGGGTGACGAGCAGCGGCTCGGCGTCATCGGGGCAGAAAGCACGCAGCGTCAGGCGCTCATTGTGGGCGATGGACAGCAGCTGGTAGACGGCCGCGAAGCGCGGCACCGGCCCAGCAACCTCAACCGGGCCACCGGCGTGATTCACCGCGCGGCTGAAACCGCTGCGGGTGGCCGATATGGTGCGCCACTGGTCACGCCCGTATTCGCTGTAGTCGACGCCCGCGACGTCGATCAGCATCTCGAAGCCCAGCTCATCGCGCAGCGTCGTGGCCGCGCCAACCAGATCGGCCGCCGCGACGTCGTAATAAAGTTCGCCCACCGCCGATTCACACCGGGCCAACCGGCCACCGAAGCGCGCCTCGACGCGCACGGCCATCTCCTCCCTGCGCAGGCTCATCCAGCCACCACCGAGGTGCGCTGGATCTTCTTCTGCAGCTGGATGATGCCGTAGAGCAATGCCTCGGCCGTGGGCGGACACCCCGGCACATAGACATCCACCGGCACGATGCGGTCGCAGCCACGCACCACGGCGTAGCTGTAATGGTAGTAGCCGCCACCGTTGGCGCAGGAACCCATCGAGATCACCCAGCGCGGCTCGGGCATTTGGTCGTAGACCTTGCGCAGCGCCGGCGCCATCTTGTTGACCAGCGTACCGGCCACGATCATCACGTCGGACTGGCGCGGGCTGGGGCGGAACACGATACCGAAGCGGTCCAGGTCATAGCGCGACGCGCCAGCGTGCATCATTTCCACCGCGCAGCAGGCCAGGCCAAAGGTCATCGGCCACAGCGAGCCCGTGCGGGCCCAGCCCACCAGACTGTCGAGCTGGGTGGTCATGAAACCGCGCCGCGCCCAGCTCTCCGGATTCTCCGGCGGCAGCTCCACCTCGTCTAATCCCACTCCAGCGCCCCTTTCTTCCATTCGTAGGCGAAGCCCACCACCAGGATCAGCAGGAAGATCCCCATCGCGGCAAGACCCAGCGTGCCGGTCTCGGACATGGTCACTGCCCAGGGAAACAGGAATGCGATCTCCAGGTCGAACACGATGAACAGGATGGCCACCAGGTAGTAGCGGACATCGAACCGGGCGCGGGTGTCCTCGAAGGCCTCGAAGCCGCACTCGTAGGCGGAGAGTTTTTCCGCGTCGCCCCGGTGGCGCACGCCCAGCCTGCCGAACAGATTGCCCAGCGCCAGCAGCACCACGGCAAGACCCGTGGCCACACCGAGAAATATCAGAACCGGAAGATAATTGGCGAGCATCAAGCGTCCACAACAAAACGGGGCAGTTGCGCTCCTTCGACCACAGAAGGCGCGCCGCCCCGCTAACGCGCCGGATTGTATCAAACCGTCTAAACGGATGGTGCCGACGAGGAGATTCGAACTCCTACACCTTGCGGCGCTAGCCCCTCAAGCTAGTGTGTCTACCAGTTCCACCACGTCGGCATCGCAAACCATTCTCAATTGGCGGGCGGCGGCGCCTGCGGCACGGCTGCCGCATCGTCGGTCGGCACCACAACCTGCGGCGCTACTGCTGCTGGCGCGAGGGCGCCTGCGTCGGTGGGCACGGCCGGTACTTCGGACTCCGCGCCCTCGGTGGCCAGCCGCTCCAGTTCGCTCTGTTCTGGCGCCGCATCGCGCGTAACCACGTACGCCAGCGCCAGACTGGTCGCCATGAATAGCGCGGCGAGCACGGCGGTGGCGCGCGACAGGGCCGTGGTGGCGCCGCGCGCGCCAAACACGGTACCCGAGGCGCCGGCACCAAAGCCCGCACCAGCGTCCGCGCCCTTGCCGCGCTGGACCAGCACCAGCGCCACGATGCAGGTGGCGCTGACGATATGAACAATCATCAGAAGCGTATGCAGCATTCTTCCTTACACCTTTGCGGCGGCCGACCGGATTGCCAGAAACTCTTCGGCCTTCAGAGAGGCACCCCCGACCAGCCCGCCATCGACATCCGGCATGCCGAACAATTCGGCAGCGTTGGCGGCCTTGACGCTGCCCCCGTAGAGGATGGCCAGACCGGCCGCGATACTAGCATCGAGGGCCGCCACCCGCCCGCGGATGAAGGCATGGACGTCCTGTGCCTGCCCCGGGGTTGCGTTGCGGCCCGTGCCAATGGCCCAAACCGGCTCGTAGGCCAGGATGGCGCGCGTCAGCGCGTCGGGCCCGGATACGGCCAGGACGGCATCCAGCTGACGGGCCACCACCGCATGGGTCTGGCCCGCGTCGCGCTCGGCCAGGGTCTCGCCGACGCACAGCACCGGCGTCAGCCCCTCCGCCTGCGCGGCGCCGAATTTGCGGGCCACCAGCATGTCGTCCTCGCCGTACAGGGCACGGCGCTCTGAATGCCCGACCAGCACGTGGGTGGCGCCGACATCCCTGAGCATCACCGCGGCCACTTCGCCGGTGAAGGCACCTTGGGCTTCGGCACTCAGGTTCTGGCCGCCGACGCCAATGCCCGACCCCGTCAGCTGCCGCACCGCATCGCCCAGGTAGACAAAGGGGGGAAACACCAGGCAGGTGACCGACCCGCCGCCATCGCCTGCCAGCAACGCGTCCAGCAGGGCGCGATTGGACGCCCGCGAGCCTTGCATCTTCCAGTTGCCGGCCACTACGGGACGGCGATTGTTGGCGAGGGTTTCCATGGAATTGTTGTTGCCCGCAGCCGCGCGAAGCGCCGGGCGCGGGATGATAGCGGCGCGGGGCTACCGCTGCAAACCGGGGCTCATGCCACTCGCCCCGACTCTGTCAGCTGCCGACTGACTGCACGGCGCCCGCGATGCGCTCGGCCGCTGCCCGTGCCGTCTGCTCTTCGCGGGCTTCCACCATCACGCGGATCACCGGCTCGGTACCGGAAGCGCGTAGCACTACCCGCCCCTCGCCGGCGAACAGCCGCTCCACCTCGCCGACCACCGTCGCCACTGCGGGCACGCCGAGAGGGTCGAATCGCTGCGCCACTCGCACGTTGATCAGCACCTGCGGCAAGCGCGGCATGCCGGCAGCCAGCTGGGCCAGCGACTGCCCCGTACGGCGCATGACATCCAGCACCTGCAGGGCGCTCACCAGCGCATCGCCCGTGGTGGTGCGATCCAGGCACAGGATATGCCCCGAGCTCTCGCCACCGATGATGCCACCCTGCTCCTTCAGCATCGCCAGCACATAGCGATCGCCCACCGGGGCGCGGCGGAAGCCGATCCCCAGGTCGCGCAGGGCCAGCTCCAGGCCGAGATTGCTCATCACCGTACCGACCACCGGACCCTTGAGCTGACCGCGCGCGGCGCGATCGCGGGCGATGATGTAGAGCAGCGCATCGCCCTCGACGAGGCGCCCCAGGTGATCGACCATCGCCAGCCGGTCGCCGTCGCCATCGAGACCAATGCCCACGGCGGCACCGACGCCGGGCACTGTCAGCTGCAGCAGTCCGGGCGCCATGGATCCGCAACCGTCATTGATATTGCGGCCATTGGGGGAACAGCCGACCGGAATGATGTCGGCGCCCAGCGCCGCCAGCAGCCGCGGGCCCACCTTGAAGCCGGCGCCGTTGGCACAGTCGATGACCAGCTTCATGTCCGACAGGTCCAGCCCGCCGGGCACGGTGGAGGCGCAGAAGTCCTGGTAGGCTTCCAGCAACGCATCGGCGCGCCGCGCCTTGCCGAGCCGGTTGGAGGGCTGCGTCTGCACGCCCCGCTCCATTTCGTTCTCGATCCGCTCCTCCAGTTCGTCGGACAGCTTCTCACCGGTGCGGTCGAAGAACTTGATGCCGTTGTCGTGGTAGGGGTTGTGGGAGGCGCTGATCACCACGCCGAAGCTGTCGCCCTTGAGACGGGTCAGATAGGCGATGCCAGGCGTCGGAATCGGCCCGGTCAGCCACACATCGACTCCGGCCGCCACGAACCCGGCCTCCAGCGCCGACTCGAACATGTAGCCGGACACACGGGTGTCCTTGCCGATGATCACCCGGCCGCCCGTGGGCGCCAGCACCCGTGCCGCCGCGCTGGCCAGCCGCAGTGTGAAGTCCACCAGCATCGGCGACTCCCCGACCTTGCCGCGAATACCGTCGGTGCCGAAATACTTCCTGCTCATGCGTAGTCGCCTTGCTGTTGCTGTTGCCTTGCCGCCCATGCAACCGCCACTGCATCGCGGGTGGCGGCCACATCGTGGGCACGCACGATGCGCGCACCGTGCAGCGTGGCAATGGTAGCCAATGCCAGGCTGCCGGCCAGGCGATCCGTCACAGGTCTGCCGGTCAGCTTGCCAAGCATCGACTTGCGCGACAGGCCGACCAGCACCGGCCAGAGGCCTGCGGTCAGGCGGGGCAACCCGGACAGCAGCTGCAGATTGTGTTCCAGGTTCTTGCCAAACCCGAAGCCCGGATCGATGCAGATGCGCTCTGACGCGATGCCGGCCTTCACGCAGGTCGCAGCTCGCTGGCGCAGGTACCCCCCCACCGCACCCACCACCTCGGCGTAGCGCGGATCATCCTGCCTGGGGCGCGGCGTGCCCTGCATGTGCATGAGGCAGACCGCAGCGCCGCTGGCAGCAGCTGCCTCAAGCGCCCCGGGCGCGCTCAAGGCCAGCACGTCGTTGATGAGTCCGGCGCCAGCCTTCACCGCCTCGGTCATCACCTGCGGCTTCATCGTATCGACCGAGATCAGCGCATCAAACCGGCCAGCCAGCGCCTCGACCACCGGCACCACGCGATCCAGTTCCTCCTGCAGACCGACTGGTTCAGCGCCGGGCCGGGTCGACTCACCGCCGACGTCGACTATCGCCGCGCCCTCGGCCACCAATGCGGCGCCATGCTGGATGGCGGCATCAAGACTGCGATTGCGCCCGCCGTCGGAAAAGGAATCGGCGGTGATGTTGAGCACGCCCATCACGGCCGGACGCGTCAGGTCCAGCACGCGGCCACCGCAGACGAGTCTCAAGGGGGACCGATCCGCCGGGCGCGTCAGCCAGGGTTTTCCGCCGCCGGGCCGAATGCCGGGCGCGGCGCGGCTGGCGGCGGAGTCTCGCTGCTGCCGCCGGGACCACCCAGGCCGCTGCTGTCCCAGCCCTCCGGCGGAGTGGGCGCGCGACCGGCCATGATCTCGCGGATCTGGCTGTCGTCGATGGTCTCGTACTTGATCAGCGCGTCGGCAAAGGCGTGCAGCCGGTCGATGTGCTCCTGCAGGATGGCGCGGGCGCGGTTGTAGTTCGTCTCGATGACCTGGCGCACTTCCTCGTCGATGGCATGGGCCGTACCGTCGGACACCTGCTTGGTCTGCGTGACCTGGCGGCCGAGGAACACCTCGCCCGATTCTTCAGTGTAGGTCAGCGGACCCATGCGATCAGACAAGCCCCACTTCGTGACCATGTTGCGGGCCAGATCGGTGGCGCGCTCGATGTCGTTGGAGGCGCCGGTGGTGACGGCATCGCGGCCGAAGATCAGCTCCTCGGCAATGCGGCCGCCGAACAGCGTGGTGATCATGCTCTCGATACGCCGCTTGCTCATCGAGTAGCGGTCCTGCTCAGGCAGAAACTGCGTGACACCCAGGGCGCGACCGCGCGGAATGATGGTGACCTTGTACACCGGATCGTGTTCCGGCACCGACAGGCCGATGATGGCGTGCCCGGCTTCGTGATACGCGGTCATGCGCTTTTCTTCTGGACTCATCACCATCGAGCGGCGCTCGGCGCCCATCAGGATCTTGTCCTTGGCTTTCTCGAGCT
>DATKBK010000215.1:0-10565 GCA_035514045.1 Steroidobacteraceae bacterium
CTGCTCGACATGCTGCTGTCGTTGCAGCGCAGTGCCCCGATCGACTTCTCGCTGGTGGCCGTGAACCTTGACCAGAAGCAGCCGGGGTTTCCGTCCCATGTGCTGCCGGAGTACCTTGCGGCCCTGGGGGTGGAACATCACATCATCGAGCAGGATACCTACAGCGTGGTGAAGCGGGTGATTCCGGAAGGCCGCACCATGTGCAGCCTGTGCTCGCGCCTCAGACGCGGCGCGCTCTACCGCTACGCGGCCGGCAACGGCATCACGAAGATCGCGCTCGGCCACCATCGCGACGACATCGTCGAGACGCTGTTTCTCAACCTGTTCCACGGCGGCAAGCTCAAGGCCATGGCGCCCAAGCTGCGTTCCGATGATGGCCGGCACATAGTGATCCGTCCGCTCGCCTACGTGGCCGAGCGCGACATCGTGCGGTATGCCGCCGCGCGCGGCTTCCCCATCATCCCCTGCGACCTGTGCGGTTCGCAGCAGAACCTGCAGCGGGCGCAGGTGAAAAGAATGCTGGCCGGGTGGGAACGCGAGCATCCCGGGCGCACCGAGTCACTGCTGACTGCGCTGCGCAATGTCGAGCCGGCGACGCTCGCCGACCACCGGCTGTTCGACTTCGCCGGCCTGGAACCGCAAGGGCGCGCATGAGGACACCGCCGCCTCCCCTGGCCAACAGCTACTGGGTGGAGCGCGCCCGGCTGCTGGCCGGCGAGCATCCTTCCGCGGCCGGTGACCCGGCGCGCGCGCGGCGCCTGCAACTGGTGCTGGCGGCGGGCGTACGCACCTTCATCGATCTCACCTGCGAGGGCGAGCTGCCGGACTACGCAGCGCTGCTGCCGTCCGGCGTCACTGTTCACCGGATGCCGATCCCGGACCATTCGATTCCCGGCACGCCGAAGCAGATGCGCAAGATCCAGCGTGTGCTCGCGCATGCGCTGGCCGGAGACAGTGCGGTGTATGTCCACTGCCGCGCGGGATTCGGTCGCACCGGCACGGTCATCGGCTGTTATCTGCGCGAACGCGGCCAGTCGCCGCCCGACGCGCTGGCCGAACTGAACCGCTTGTGGCAGCAGAATGCGCGGGCAGCAGTCTGGCCGGTCGTGCCCGAGACCGAGGCACAGCAGCGCTACATCCTCGAGTGGATCGCGGAGGCTGGCTATGCAACGGGTACCTGACGCGCGGCGTGCGGGGTGGGCCCGGCTGACCGACACCGAGCTGCTGCAGCTGCGCTTCAGTGACCTGAAGCTGAAGCTGCGCGGCACGGCGCTGGAAACCCGCCTGCAGCAGGTGCATGGCGAGATGGCCCGTCGCGGGCTGCGGTTCCGGCCGCACATGTGGCTGGCAGAGGAGTGGTTCTCGCCCGACGGCGTACCCGGTATCGCCGTTCCGTTCTATCTGGCGCATCCGCGGCTGATGCGGCTGGAGCGACGGATGATGCGGCAGGTGGAGGGCGGCAACCAGAAGTGGATGCTGCGCATCCTGCGGCACGAGGTCGGACATGCCATCGACACCGCCTACCGGTTGCGCCGCAAGGCGCGCTGGCGTGAGCTGTTCGGCCCCGCCTCGCTGCGCTATCCGGAGGTGTATCGCGCCCGCCCGGGCAGCCGCCGCTATGTGCAGCATCTGGGAGACTGGTATGCCCAGGCGCATCCCACCGAGGATTTCGCCGAGACCTTCGCCGTCTGGCTCAAGCCCAATTCCGACTGGCGTCGCAGCTACGCCAGCTGGCCAGCCTGGGAGAAACTGAGCTACGTGGACGAATTGATGCGCGAACTGGCACAGCAGCCGGCGGCCGTCTCCAGCCGCGCCCACATCGAACCACTGGGCAAGAATCGCCGCACGCTGGCCGAGCATTATCGGGAAAAGCTGGCGCGGCAGATCGACTGGTGCAGCGAGGCCACCGACACGCTGCTGCTGCGCGTGTTCACGCGGCGGCCGCCGCGACCGGGCCTGGCACGCGCCGCCAGCTTCCTGCGCGCCCGCCGTCGCGAACTGCTGGACGGCAGCCGGCAGGCAGCCGATGCCTATAACCTGCAGCAGGTGCTACGCATCGCCATCGAGCGGGCGGATGCCCTAGGGCTGCACCTGCGCGGTGCGCAACGCGACGCACTGCCGCACGCGCGCTGGCTGCTGGCCAGCATGGCGCGACTGTTCGATGACCGGGTACGTCCGCAGGTCAACCTGTGAAGCGTTCGCGGGTACTGGTGGTGCTGCATCCCAGCCTGATGCCGCCGGACAGCCTGGCAGGGCTCGAACCGAAGGCCATCGAGGAGTGGCGGACCGAGTTCGACGTGATCCAGACCCTCAAGGCCTCGGGCCATGAGGTGCGCGCGCTGGGCGTGCTCGACAACATCACCGAACTGCGCGCCACCATCGCGGACTGGCGGCCGGATGTGGTGTTCAACCTGCTGGAGGAGTTCGACGGCATCGTCAGCTACGACCAGCACGTGATCGCCTTTCTCGAGATGCTGCGCCAGCCCTATACCGGCTGCAATCCGCGCGGCCTGCTGCTGTCGCGCGACAAGGCGCTGTGCAAGCAGGTGTTTGCCTGGCATCGCATTCCCTCGCCGCAGTTCCGGGTGTTCACGCGCGGCCAGCGCGTGACCATTCCGCGCCGCATGCGCTATCCGCTGTTCGTGAAGTCGACCACCGACGATGCCTCGCTGGGCATCGCCCAGGCCTCGGTGGTGGCCGATGCCGCGCACCTGAAGGAGCGCATCGAATTCGTGCAGGAGCAGCACAAGTCCGACGTGCTGGTGGAGGAATACATCGCGGGGCGCGAGCTGTACGTGGGCCTGCTGGGCAACCAGCGGATCACGCGCTTTCCGGTGTGGGAGCTGAACTTCGGCAGCATGGGCGACAACGGCAGCGCCATCGCCACCCGCAAGGTCAAATGGGACGCCAAGTACCGTGCCCGCTACGGCATCGACAGCGCGCCGGCGCGCGAACTGCCGGCCGGGGTCGAAGCGCGGCTGGACCGGTTGTCGCGGCGCATGTACCGGGCGCTGGGTCTCACCGGCTACGCGCGCATCGATTTTCGCATGAAGGCCGACGGCAGCCTGTACGCTCTGGAGGCCAATGCGAATCCGCATCTTGCCAGGGACGAGGACTTTGCCAGCGCGGCGGCGGTGGCCGGCCGCGACTATCCCGCGCTGCTCGATTCCATCGTCAAACTCGGGCTCACTTATCCGGCGCAATGGCGGGTGCTTTATGGCGGCTAGAACGCTGTGGCTGGCTGGACTGTTGCTGCTCACCGCCTGCGCCGCGCAGCCAAAGCGCGACGAAGTGTTCCTGGCCGAGCTGGCACTGGTGCTGGCCGGCAGCTACGACAACCTGGCGCAATCGCGCGCCGGCGGCGGACATTCGGCCCTGCGGCTGGTGATTGCACCGGTGCAGGTGCCACTGCTCGGTGAGCGGGTGTTCTATGTGCAGGAGATGGCCGCCGACGACCCCCGGCGCGTGTTCTCGCAGCGCCTTTTTGTGCTGCAGCCGGTCGAAGGCAGTGAACGCGCGGTGCTATCGCAGGCCGACTTCGCCGAGACCTCGCGCTGGCGCGACGGTCATCTGAATCGCGACCTGTTCAAGAGCCTGCTGCCGCAGGACGTGCGCGTGCGCGGCGGCTGCGACCTGCTGATCCAGCGCAGCACTACCGGGTTCACCGGTGCCGGCGGCAGCGCCTGCCGCATTGCCGCGCCGGGCAGCGGCGAAACCCTGCGGGTGGAGCAGCGCCTCGAGCTGGATGCAGAGGGCCTGGCGCTGCAGGAGTTGCAGCGCGACGCCGCCGGCGTGCTGGTGCGCGGGGGCGAGGCCGACCCGTGGTACCGCTTCGCGCGTCGCGCCGACGCCCCCTGGTAACCCATGCGCGCGTCGGCGCGGGGCATATTCTTCCGCCATGTGCTGCGCGAGGTCGCGGCACAGACGCTCATCGTTGCCGCGGTACTGCTGGCGGTGCTGGTCATCTACCAGCTGTCGTTCGTGCTGGGACGCGCCGCCGACGGGCAGATTCCGGGCGCTGCCGTGATGCAGCTGGCAGCGCTGTCCCTGCGCAGCAACCTCGGCGTGATCCTCCCCTTTGCGGTGCTGCTCGGCGTGGTGCTGGGACTGGGATGCCTCTACCACGACAGCGAGATCGCGGCCGCCCATGCCGGCGGAATCGGCCGGACCGTACTCTATTCAGCGGTGAGCGCAGTGGTGCTGCCCGCAACGGTGCTGGCCGCGTGGGTTGCCTTCGTCGATGGGCCGGCGGCCGCCCGCGAGGCGGTCACCCTGCGCCTGGAGGCCCTGCGCACGGCCGTAACGCGGGGGTTTGCGCCAGGTGGCTTCCGCGCGCTGGGCGACAGTGCGACCCTGCACTTCGTCACCCGGGAAGCCGACGGTGCGCTGAGCGGCGTGTTCGTGCAGCGCGAGCTGCCGGCCACCGCGGCGGGCCCGGCGCGCCAGCAGGTGGTGCTGGCCGCGCGTGCCCGCTACCACATGCCCGACAGCGATGTCATCGAGGTCGAGCTGCTGGATGGCGAGAGTTACGAGGGTCGACCCGGCGAGCGCGGCTGGCGGCTGACGCGCTTCGAGCGCCAGCTGATCCAGTTGCCGGCGCCTGACGCTAGGCTGCCTGGAAGACCGCGCGTGGACGCGCTGGGCAATGGTGAATTGCTGGCGTCCGCCGATCCACTGCTGGTAAGTGAGCTGCACTGGCGACTCGGCTGGGTCGTCGCCGTGCTGGTGCTGGGTCTGCTCGCCGTTCCGCTGGCGCGCCTGTCACCCCGACAGGGGCGGCATGCGCGCATTCCGCTCGCCATAACCTTGTTCGCGGTGCATGCAGGCCTGCTGACCAGCGGCCGGACGCTGCTGGAACGTGCCGAGACGCCGCTGGCGCTGGGATTGTGGTGGGTGCATGCGGCAGTGATCCTGCTCGCGCTGGCGGTGCTGGCAGCACCGGGTCTGTACGCGCGCGTGGCAACACGCCGCGTCCGGTAGCCCGCAAGGTTACTTGCGGGGCTTCTCCGGATCGGGCCTGAGCTCGGGGGGCAGGTCTTCCTCACGCAGTGCCTTCACCCGCCGCGTGACCTCGATCCATTCCGACAGCTGGCGCAGGTCCACGCGCGGTTTGCGGATGCGCGCGGTATCGCCGGGACCAGGCGGTTCAAGTTTCTGGTACGGGTCGTAGGCTCCGCCGGTCAGCTTTTGCTTCGGCTTGCCGCCCTTGCCGGTTTCCATCACTTCCAGATGCGCAGGCAGCCTCCGATCCGTATCGTCGGCGGGAACGAACATCGTGAACTTGTCGTCTTTCCTGCTGGCCATCGTGAAACTGCAATACAGCCTGTGTAACCGGGAATCCGGCGAGTCATTCTGACATGCGCGCCGCCGCGCGCAGGAGCCCGATCACAGTTTTGGCATCTCGCAGCTCGCCGCCGATCGCCTGCTGCACTGCCTCAGCCAGCGGCAGCCAGTGGATTTCGATGATTTCGGACGGCTCATGGCGTTGCTGGCCCGCCACCAGCTCGCGCGCCAGGTACAGGTGGATGGTCTCGGCAAACACCCCCGGTGACGACAGGATGCTGCCCAGGGAGTTCCACCGCGTGGCCCCGCAGCCGGCCTCCTCGGCCAACTCCCGGCTGGCAGTCAGTTCCGGGGATTCGCCGGGCTCCAGCCGCCCGGCCGGCAGTTCCCACACCCAGCCGCCACCGGCCGGGCGAAACTGTCGCAGCAGGCACACCCGTCGCTGGTGGTCGATGGCCACCACGGCCGCCCCACCGGGATGGCGCACGATCTCGTACCGTGCGCTGGTGCCGTCGGGCAGCGACACCTGCTCCACCTCCACCGAGATCACGACACCCGTGAAGACAATTTCTTTTCCGCTCATCGGGTTGCAACGCTCCTGCGCTTGCTGTGGTGCGGTGCAAGGCATGGGCGCGCCGCATTGGCTATAGTCAGTGGCAGATTATGTCCGCAATTCCCGGTCATCTCGAAGCCCTCAACAACGCGCAGCGCAAGGCTGCCGGCTACGGCGAGCCCGTTGCTGACGCTCCGTTCGCCGCCGGTCCGCTGCTGGTGATCGCCGGCGCGGGCACGGGCAAGACCAGCACCGTGGCCCACCGCGTGGCCCACCTGGTCCTCAATGGCGTGGACCCACAACGCATCATGCTGCTGACCTTCACGCGCCGTGCCGCCATGGAGATGCGCCGTCGCGCGCTGGAGATCCTGCGCCAGGCGCTGGATGACTCGCTGGGCGACAAGGCCCGGCCCATCACCCAGCGGCTGACCTGGGCCGGCACCTTCCATGCGCTCGGCAACCGGCTGCTGCGTCACTACGCGCCGCAGCTGAAGCTTGACCCGGCGTTCACGGTGATCGACCGCATCGACTCGGCCGACCTGATCGACCAGATCCGGACCGATCTTGGCTATGCCGAAAGCGGCCAGCGATTTCCGCGCAAGGACACTTGCCTCGCCATCTATTCCCACCGGGTCAACACCGGCAAGCCACTGGCCGAGACGCTGCGGGACCAGTTCCCCTGGTGTGCGCAGTGGGAGCAGCATCTTGCGCCGCTGTATCGCGCGTATGTCGAACGCAAACAGAAGCTCGGGCTGCTCGACTACGACGACCTGCTGCTCTACTGGCACATCCTGGTGTCCGAGCCGAAGCTGGCGCGGCATGTGGGCCAGCATTTCGACCACATCCTGGTGGACGAGTACCAGGATACCAACCGGCTGCAGGCCGATATCGTATACGCCATGAAGCCCGATGGTGCCGGACTCACCGTGGTCGGCGACGACGCGCAGGCCATCTATTCGTTCCGCGCCGCGGCGGTGGAAAACATCCTGGAATTTCCCGATCGCTTCACGCCGCCCGCCGAGGTGGTACCGCTGGGCCAGAACTACCGCTCCACCCAGGCGGTGCTCGACGCCGCCAATGCACTGATGGCCGAAGCGCCGCGGCAGTTCCGCAAACACCTGCTGGCGGCGCGCGCCGGCGGCAGCCTGCCGCGTTACATCAGCGTGGACGACCTCGATTCCCAGGCCGAGTACGTGGCGCAGCAGGTGCTGCAGCGGCGCGAGAGCGGCGTGGACCTGAAGCGCCAGGCAGTGCTGTTCCGCAGTGGCAACCACAGCGACCTGCTGGAGATCGAGCTGGGGCGGCGCAGGATTCCCTTCGTCAAATACGGCGGGCTGCAGTTTCTCGAGGGCGCGCATGTGAAGGACATGCTGTCGGTGCTGCGCTGGGCCGACAATCCGCGCAATGACCTGGCGGCATTCCGCGTGCTGCAGCTGCTGCCTGGCATGGGGCCGGTCAATGCGCGCTGGACGCTCGATGCGCTGCTGGAAGGCGGCGGCGCGATCAAGGCGCTCGCGGGCATCAAGGTGCCCTCGGCCGTCGATCGCGACTTCAAGCTGCTGACGGAGCTGCTCGAAAAGCTCGCCGATCCGGCCCGCCCCTGGCCGGGCCAGATACGGCTGGTACGCGAGTGGTATCAGCCGCACCTGGAGCGAATCTACGAGCACTTCCACACCCGCATTGGCGACCTGGACCAGCTCGAGCAGCTCTCGCACCAGTTTGCCACCCGCGAGCGCTTCATCACCGAAGTGACCCTCGATCCGCCGCAGGCCACCAGCGACCTGTCCGGCAAGGGCAGCCAGGACGAGGACTATCTGGTGCTCTCGACCGTGCATTCGGCCAAGGGCATGGAATGGGATACGGTCTACCTGCTGAACGTGGTGGACGGCAGCTTTCCCAATGAGTTCGCGACGCGGCCGGAACAGATCGACGAGGAACGCCGGCTGCTGTACGTGGCAATGACGCGGGCCCGCAACGAGTTGCAGTTCATCCAGCCGCTGAAATTCCCGCTGACCCAGCAGTCGCCGCGCGGCGATGCGCATGTCTATGGAGGCCGCAGCCGCTTCGTCAGCGACAAGCTGCTCAAGTGTTTCGAGCAGGGCGCCTACTCCGGTTCGCGGGCCGGTGACGCGAAGCTTTCGCGCGCCGAAGAGCCGATCAGCATCGACGCCACCGGCAAGCTGCGCGACATGTGGTAGCGCCCCCTCGGGGCGCCTGACGGTTACGGCTTGATGAACTTCAGCGTGAAGCGATCGCTCTCGCCGATGGCGAGGTACTTGTCGCGGTCGGTATCGCCGGCCGCAAGCTGCGGCGGCAGCGTCCAGACGCCGCCCGCGTAGTCCCTGGTGTCCAGCGGATTGGCGTTGATCTCCGAGCTGCCCTCCAGCCGGAACCCCACGCTCTCGATGAGCTGGATTGCGAACGACTGGTTCACGTAGCCGCTGCGGGCGCGCGGATCCTGCGGCACGGCCTCGTTGCCGCGGTGCTCGACCACGCCCAGCGTGCCGCCGGGCTTCAGCGCGCGGAACATGGCGCGGAAAGCCGCCTCCGCCTGCTCGCGCGCCATCCAGTTGTGGACGTTGCGGAAGGTCAGTACCAGGTAGGCCGAGCCGTCAGGAACCAGTGGCCCACCGCCGATGCTGAAGTCCGTCACCTGCACGCGCTCGAGCAGCCCGGGGTTGGCCTGGAGCATGTCGGTAAAGGTCTGGCGGGTGCGCTCGCTGCCGGCATTGCCCGCCTGCACCGGCGGCATCGCCGCCACATAGCGACCGTGTTCGCGCAGCACCGGCGCGATGATCCTGGTGTACCAGCCGCCGGTGGGCGTGATCTCCACCACCGTCTGGTTGGGGCGCAGGCCAAAGAACAGCAGCGTCTCGCGCGGATGACGGTACTGGTCGCGGGCGCGGTCCGCGGCGGGCCGGTGTGACCCGGCAATCGCCGCATCCAGAGCCGACGTGACCGAACCGCGGGAGGTGGTGCTGGCGCAGCCGGCGGCCGCGACCAGGGTCAGCACCAGCAGGGCGACGCGATGGCGGTGCGGTGTCATGGCCGAACTCCTTGGTGCAAGGGCCTGCATCACTCACGGCTCCAGGTAAGCGTAGCCGTTCAGCTCGTTCTCGTAAAAGCGCTTCAGGGACTGGCTTTCGGCTACGCTCATGCGACCTTCGCGCACCGCGCGCTCGCAATCGCGCGCCAGCGCGGGATAGAGCTCGGCCACATCGTACTCCATGTATTCGAGCACACGATTGGCGGTGTCGCCCTTGACGATCTCCTCGATCCACCAGCCGCCCTCGTCGTGCAGGCGGATGTGCACCACATGGGTATCGCCGAACAGGTTGTGCAGGTCACCGAGGGTTTCCTGGTAGGCACCCACCAGAAATGCCGCCAGGTGGTAGTCCTCGCCCTCGCGCAGCGGGTGCAGCTCCAGGGTGCGCTTCACGTCCCTGAGGCTGACGAAATGGTCGATCTTGCCGTCCGAGTCACAGGTGATGTCGGCCAGCACCGCCTTGCGCACCGGCTGCTCGTGCAGGCGATGGATGGGCACGATGGGGAACAGCTGGTCGATGGCCCAGCTGTCGGGCAGCGACTGGAACACCGAGAAATTGCAGAAGTAGTTGTCGGACAGGATGCCCTCCAGTTCCGCCAGCTCTTCCGGGATCTCATCCAGCCGGCGCGCCGCATCGCGCACCCTGGCACAGGTGGCCCAGTACAGCCGCTCGGCGAGCCCGCGGTATTCCAGCGACAGCAGGCCCAGGTTGAACATCTGCAGCACTTCATCGCGGGCCGTAACGGCATCGTGATAGCACTCCACCAGCCGTCGCGGGCCGACGCCGCGCCAGGCATCGGCGAGGTCGATCACGGGCCGGGGGGCATCCGCAGGCAGGGCAAGGTCTTCCCTGGTCACCGTGAACCCGTCCAGCACCGAGCGACCCAGCACATTGAACACCAGCACGCTGTGGTGGGCGGCGATGGCGCGGCCGGATTCGCTGACGATCATCGGGTGGGGCATGCCGCGCGCGTTGCACACGCTGGCGATGCGATACACCACGTCGTTGGCGTATTCCACCAGCGTGTAGTTCATCGACGAGGCGAAGTTGGTGCCGCTGCCGTCATAGTCCACGCCCAGCCCACCGCCCACGTCGATGTATTGCAGGCCCGCGCCCAGCTTCACCAGCTCGGCATACACATGCGCCAGCTCGTTGATGGCCTCCTTCACGCGGCGGATATCCTGCAGCTGACTGCCGGGGTGGCAGTGCACCAGCTGCAGGCAGTCGAGCAAGTCGCGCTCGCGCAGCACCTTGAGCAGATCGAGGATCTCGCTGACGAACAGGCCGAACTTCGAGCGGTCGCCGGCCGAGTCGCGCCAGCGTCCCGAGCCTTCGCTGGCCAGTTTCACCCGCACGCCGATGCGTGGTCGCACCCCGTACGTGGTCGCATGGCGCAGGATAAGGTCCAGCTCCGAGTAGTTCTCGACCACCGGGATGATGTTGCGGCCCAGCTTGGTGGCGAGGATCACCGCCTCGATGTAGCTGGAGTCCTTGAAGCCGTTGCAGATGATCAGCCGCTCGGTCGAATCTCCGGTCATCGCCATCACCGCCAGCAGTTCGGGCTTGCTGCCGACTTCCAGCCCGAAGCCATGCGGCTGGCCGTAGCGGTACACCTCTTCGACCACCAGCCGCTGCTGGTTCACCTTGATCGGAAACACCGCCGCGTAGCGGTTGCGGTATTC
>DATKBK010000216.1:0-2854 GCA_035514045.1 Steroidobacteraceae bacterium
AGTCCCGCGGCAACCATGGAAATGATCATCGAGATGACGATCACCACCACCAGCCCCACTGATTTGCTCCATAGGTAGACACCGATGGCTGTAGTCGCCGCCACCGCAATGCCATTGATCAGGCCGACCGCCGCTTCTTTCATCACGACCCGCGGCCATTGCCTGATGCCGACTTCACGCAGAACCAGGCCACGCATGGTTACGGCCAGTGCCTGCGCGCCCGCGTTTCCGGATTGACCCGCAACGACGGGCAACAGAATGGCAAGTGCCGTGACTTTCGCAATCACCCCCTCGAACAGTCCGACCACTGCCGCGGCGAGGAAAGCGGTGAGCAAATTGATCTGCAGCCACGGCAATCGCTTGCGCACGGCAAACAATGGCGAGGAGAGCGCCCGCTCGTCGGCGCTGGCACCCACCATGGTCTGGATATCGAGGCTGGTCTCGGCGCGCACGGCGTCCATGATCTGCGCCGGGCGGATGACACCGAGCAGGCGGCCCTCCTGATTGACAACCGGTACCGCACTGACCGGGCTGTTGTGCAAGGTCTCCACCACATCTTCCCGCGGGTCGAAGTCTTTGACGGCGGCGACCAGAGGGCGCTGGATTGCAGTGATGGACAGTGCGGGATCTGCCAGCACCAGGTCCTCGGCGAGCACGCGCCCTACCAGCCTGCTGTCGTCATCAACAACGAAGAGTTCCGACAAACCGCGCTGCCTGCAGGTACGCAGCCGTTCGATGGACTCCGCGACGGTCAAGTGCGAGCGCAAGGTGCCGACGCGCGGATCCATGATGCGACCGGCGCTGTCGGCTGGATAGGCCAGCAATTCGCGCAGCTCGCGCGCGACGGCTGGCGCGAGAAGTCCGAGCAGTTCCTCGCGGCCATCGGCTTCCAGCTGCGAAACGGCAGCCACGCTCGCCACCGGATCGCACTCGGTCAGCAGGTGTCGCTGCTGCTGGGCGGGGAGGCGGACCAGGATTGCGCTGGCGACATCCGGCGCCAGGCGCTCCCAGCTTCGCACGATGGCAACGCCGGTCCCGGCGGCCAGCAATGTTGCGGCTTCATCCACCGGCAGCGATTCCAATTCACGCGCAGCTTCGGCCGGGAAGTCGATCAGGAAGCGCTCACCCAGCAGCGCCTGGATTCCGGACGCGCTAGCTGCCACGGCGTTGCTCTGCGACCGGCTTTGCGGCTGGCAACATTTGCACGGCGGCATTCAGCAGTCCGGAAAGCGCCAGCCAGTAACCATCCGCGAAGCTCTGGGCGATGGGCGCCGACGCGGGCATTTCGGCGCGCTTCTGCGCACGCGACCAGGCGCTCTCCAGTGCATCGCGCGTCAACAGGCCCGTGAGTTGCGCGCCGCGTGACACCACTGGCAGCACGCTGGCGCTCTTCCACGCCTCGTGCCGACGCGCCGCGGCCAGCGTCATCGGCGCGGGCAACTGGCCTGCGAAGGGTTGCATCAACGCCCGCAGTGGCAGCTCTCGCGGCGCACGCAGCACGAACTCCGGCGCGACCCAACCCTGCAAACGACCGTCATCGTCGATGAGCGTCGTCGGACTTGCCGAAGCCTGCGCTGCAGTAATGCGTTGCAATGCTTCCGAGCATTTGCAGTCGACGTGCAAGCGCAGGGTATCCGGATCCGCGCAGGCGCCCACGCTGTCATCCGGAAAGCTCATCAGCAGGCGAATGGAAAGTGCCGTGGTGGTGGAGAGGCTACCCAGGCACCGCTCACGCTGCGCGAGGGGCATATGCCGAAGGAGGCTGGCCGCGGTCCGTGCATCCAGTCGATCCAGACGTTCACTTGCCTGCTCGGCAGGCATGTCGGCGAGCAATTGAGCAGCAAAGGACTGGCGCATCTGCGCCAGCACTGGCGCGGCGATTCGCGAAGGAACACCTTGCAGCAGTTCCCGGGATTCCGCCATCGCTTGAGATTCCAGTATCGCGGCTGCTTCGGCCGGATGCGTGCGCAGATAGGCAGTAGACAGGACGTCCATCGGTCAGCTCCCCGGCGGCCTGGTCAGCAACAGGACGGCTTCGTCATTGAAGACACGGCCGGGCAGGCTCAGTCGCCCTTCGTGGGTTTCCAGCAGCAGGCTGGTGTTGGAGATATCCACGATGCGCCCCTCGTGTCCTGCCACGCGGACGCAGTCCCCAACCTGGTAGGCATCGCGCAGGTGCCGTGCACCGATGAGGTTCTCCACGTAGCTGCGGGCGCCCAGGCTCGCCGCCAGCATCACCCCGCCGAGCAGTGATGCCAGAACGATGACCGCCAGCACCGCCACCCACGTGATGTGGATTCCGATCTGGTCGGCGCCGACCAGCAGCGCCGTGACCAGTGTGGCGCCCTGCGCCAATTGCGCCAACGCCTCACGCTGCGGAGCAGCCATGCGGCTCGATGCAGAACGCACCAGTTCAGCGGCGAACCGGGACAGCAGGATGCCCGCGGCAATGATCAGCAATCCGACTGCCAGCGATGGCAGGTATTCGACCAGTCGAGCCAGCCATTGGCTGAACAGTGACAGCCCGAGCACCTGGGTGGCAGCGGAGATGAACAGCAGCAGCACGATCCAGAAAATCAGGTCGGCAAAGATGTGCAGCGAGCGCTGGACGGCAGGAGCGGGTCGCGTCGTGAATCGGCCGAGCAGGTTATCGAGCAGCTTCAGGCCGCGCACTGACAAC
This sequence comes from Steroidobacteraceae bacterium, assembly GCA_035514045.1. GTDB lineage: Bacteria > Pseudomonadota > Gammaproteobacteria > Steroidobacterales > Steroidobacteraceae > ZC4RG30. Next base: position 2,681 of record DATKBK010000216.1, read on the forward strand.
GCACGCAGAAGTCGTGCCACGGCCCAGCCCACCAGCAGCAGCAACAGTGCACCCAGTACGGCAGGCGTGTGTTCGACGATGTCGGCCAGGAGTTGCTGACTGGAGGTGCTCAGGGATTCGCGCAATTCATTCACGGTGTGGGTCGCTCCGTCTCTCTGGCGGTCCTGAGGGCGC
>DATKBK010000217.1:0-9916 GCA_035514045.1 Steroidobacteraceae bacterium
AGGTCCATGCCGATCGATACCACCGGCAGGCGGTAGCGCAAACCGACGCCGGCGGCGAACTCGAGCTTGTCGCCGAACTTGTTGAAGGCGTTGCCGGCGTCGAAGAACGTCGCCACCGCAAGGTTCCACGGTATGTCGCGCACCACTTCGACCGAGCCGGTGAGCAGGTGCCGGCCGCCGCCCTCCGGCGCCAGGCTCTGGTAGCCGAAGCCGCGCACGCTTCGATCGCCACCGGCCGTGAAGCGGTAGATACCGTCGAGCCGGCTGAAGTCATCCACCAGCGTGGCGCCGATTTCCCCGCGCAGCAGCAGGTGCCAGACGCTGCTCAGGTCGAAGCCGCGTTCCAGCTGCACCATCATCCGCAGGAAATCAGTGCTGGCGCCCAGTTCCGTGCGCGAGGCGAGCAGCTCGGAGTAGAAGCCGCGGCTGAACAGCGCCTCGCCGAGGAAGCCTTCGGGCAGCGAGGCCAACACCAGGCCCGGCACCAGCAGGTTGCTGGTGAACTGGTCGATGCCGTCGTCGGTGGTGGTGCGGGTGGCCGACAGCGAGGTGACGGTCTGCCACCTGCCGTGCACGCGCGTGACCGAGGGGCGCAGCGTGGTCTCGTTGGTGTCGAACTCGGGGCGCTTCTCGAGCCGGTTCAGCGCCTCGACCGAGAATTTCTCGAGCGCCGGGTCGCCGATGGGAATGTCATAGCGCGACTCGACGCGGCGCGTGGACCGAGAGGCCCGGAGCTCGAAGCGCAACCGGTGGCCGCGGTCATTGACGCGCGAGTCGGTCCAGCCCAGGGTGCCGCGCACGCCGGTGTCGGTGCCGTAGCCGCCGCCCAGCGACAGTACTGGGCGACTCTTGGCGGCGGTGATGCTCACCGGCACGGTGAGTGTTTCTGGATCCGGATCGCCGGTGGTCACGTCCACCCGCGAGAAATACAGGCTGTCATCCAGTGCGAACTGCGTGGCCAGCAGCTGGCTGCGATTGTAGGTCTCGCCTTCGCGGAAGCGCACGAAGCGCTGCATCAGCGCCGGCCGGACCACGTTCTGGTCGATGTCGACCTTGCCGAAGTGGTACTGCGGTCCGGTGTCCAGGCGCAGCGTGATGGAGGCGCTGCGCGCCTGTTCATCGACATACATCACGTTGTCCAGCAGCCGTGCGGCCAGATAGCCATTGGCAGCCGCCACGTTCGTCATCGAGTTTTTCAACTTCTCGTAGTCGCCATGGTGGAGGCGTGTGCCGATGCGCAGCTCGGTCTGCCCGCGAATGCCGTCGAACACGGGATCTGCAGCACCGGGTCCCTCGATGTCCACCGCCAGTTCGCGCAGACGTACCGCCTCGCCGGGTGCCACCACGATGCTGACGCGCCAGCCGCCAGAGGCCGGCCTGAAGGTCGCACCGACTTCCGGTTCGTAGTAGCCGAAGGGCCGCAGGGCGCCCTTCACCTCGCCATCGATGCGGTTGAACAGGCGCTGCATGGTGTCTTCATCCACATCGTCGCGGTCGCGGTAGCGCTCGACGCTGAGGTAGATCAGGACATTGCGGCGCAGGTCGGCCTCGATCCCTTCCAGCTCCACGTCGATGCCCGCCATGGCGGGCAGTGCCCCCAGCAGGAGCAGCGCGGCCAGCAGGCAACGGGCGGCGCTCCGGCAGGGGCAAGTAAATATGTGGGCCATTTTGAGGCGGATCATAGCAATGCAGGCCTCAACGGCGGCTGAACACGACAGGCCAGCGAAACCGGATCAGAAACCGGTGGCGGGAGGTCCGGATGGCGAACTTCCCCGGGGCTGGAGCTGCGCATTGAGCCGTTGCGGAACCGATGTCGGCATCGATGGTCCACTGTCACGACGCCCGTTGTATAGTTTCCCTCCTGGCATTACCGCCGGGTTGAGTCCAGATCGACGGATAGAGGGGATTTTCCGATGAAGAGGTTCACGCTGCGGCAACTGGCCGCAATCACCATTCTGGCCGCCTCGGCTTCGCTGACGTCGTCATTTGCTCAGGAGGCACCGGTCGCTGCTGCGCCCGCCAAGCCGTACACCATCCCCTCCAAGGGCATTTCCGATGCGATCCGCAAGGCCGTGCAGGATCCCGCTCGTGCCCCCAACATGGTCGCCCGCGACGGCTGGCGCCGGCCCGCCGAGATCCTCGCGCTGGCGGGGGTGAGGCCGGGCCACCGCGTGGTCGAGCTGTCATCCTTCCCGCTGTACTACGCGCCGATGCTGTCCAGTATCGTCGGCGAGAAGGGCATGGTGCACATGTACGACTTCCCGGTTACCGCCGAACAGTATGGTGAGTCGGTGCGCGCCTTCTCGGCCGCGCACAAGAACACCAAGTACGAGGTCGGCGATTTCAGCAACATCGCGTTTCCGCGCAATATCGACGTGGTGTTCAGCGTGCACGCCTTCCACCTGATGCTGCTGACGAACACCGATTTTGACCGGTTCCACTCCGCGCTGTTCAAGGCCATGAAACCCGGCGCGATCTACCTGATCGTCGATCACAGCGCGGTGGTCGGTTCGCAGACCGAGGATACAGCGGGACTGCAGCGTGCCGACCCCAGCTTGATCCGGGCGCTCGTTGGAAATGCCGGCTTCCAGTTGGTCGAGGACAGTCGGCTGCTGGACAACCCGCAGGACGATCGCAAGTGGCCGGTCTTCCAGGAAGGCAAGCTCGACCAGACGGACCAGACTGTCTACAAGTTCCGCAAGCCCATCGTCTATTGAGGGTTGGCGCCCATGCTGCCGGCACAGGCCGGCAGCAGTGAGGCGCTTTTAATCGCCCAGTCAGTCCAGCACCAGCCTTCCCTGGCTGGAATCCTCGCAGGCCAGGCAGCGCCGCGCGGCGGGTGAATAACGGTCGATCACGATCAGTCCGGTGCAGTCGGCACAGTGCGCGGCGCGCAGTTCATCGCCGCGCGCCAGCGCCATCACCAGGAACACCGCGTGCTCGAAGCTGATGCGCGCCGCGGGGATCAGCCGCCGATAGGTCTCGAAGGCCGCACATAGCGCTTCGCCGCGTTGCATGCCGGGCAGTGAGCGCGTGGCGTCGGCCACCTGGCTCAACGGCACCACGCCCAGCAGATAACACACGCTGGCCAGCACGGCAGTTTCCTGCCGCATGCCCGGTGTGCGCACGAAGAAGCCGCATTGCTGCGGCGACTTGCCGCGGTGACGCGTGGGCGGCGCCTGATTGCTGCCATCGCTGCAAGAACGGCATAGCTTGCGGATGCGATCGTCGGTCAGCCCGGTCCAGGTGCGGATGGTGCGGGTGCGGGCCTCGTGCTGGATGAAGCGCAGTGCCAGGTCATAGCGTTGCCGGTCGCGGTTGTAGCGGCTCTCGTGGATTCTCATGTGTGGCATCCGTGCAGGTGGGGGTGAAAGCTAAAAACAGGGAAAATGAAAATTGGGAAAATATTCCCAATTTTGAATCTTCCAATAAATAGCTGCATGGGTGAATATTTGCCTTCAGGGGCAAGAATCACCGGACAATCGCGGAGCAGGCGATGGAAACCCAGTCGGGCGTGGTGGCGGGGCAGTGGCAGGCAGGGCGTTGGCTGTCCGACGGCTCCCTCGATGCCGTGGCCGAGGTCAATGCGCAGTGCATCGAGTTCCTGGCCGAGATGGCTGCGGCCGAGGCCAGACACTGTCCGTCGCTGTTTGCCGGTCAGTCGCTGTTCTGGCGCAACCTGCCGGCCCGGGCCAGGCAGCGGCTGGCCGCCTCGCCCTGGCTGCTGGTCGATGCCGGTTTCGACGACCTGCCGCGCTGGCGTTGCCTGGAGCAGCGCATGGTCCACGACCTGCCGCAGCAGTTCACCGAAAGCGTGTTCGTCGGCGCAGGCGCGGCCGATTTCATCCGCCGGGTGCTGATGCTGGGCTGGCATCTGGCGCGCGCCGAGCGGCAGCTTGCCCGCGTGGTGCTGGGCATGTCGGCCACCTGTGCCGAGCGCATCGGCCAGCTGCGGCTGCAGGATCTGGACTGGCTGGCCCTGCATCGGCCGGGCTGGGTGCGCCCGCGCTGGGAGCGGCAGCCGCAGATATGGCGGCACCTGCTGCTCGCGGCGCGCGATCCCGGTAGCGAGCAACTCACCCAGGTGAGCCTGCGCGGCATCCAGCTGATGGCTGCAGGGGTGTTAACGGCGGCCGGGCATCCGGTGGCCCGCCCGCGGCGGGACTGAGGGCAGCGGGTTCTTCGCGCCCGCAACGGTATTGCAGCAGAATCTTCAGTCACATATCCTTTCCATGGAAAGGAGAATGTATTGGGCGCACTGCAGCAAATCGGTCCATCAACGGGCGCTTCCGCCACCTTGAGCAAGGCGGTAGTGCGAGCCGCCGGTTTCCTTGGCCTGAGCCAGGCCGCGCTGGCCGAGGTGCTGGGCGTCAGCGGCGCCACGGTGTCGCGCCTGGTCGGCGGCCGCTATCAGCTGCAGCCTGCGCGCCGCCGCGAATGGGAGTTCGGGCTGCTGTTCGTGCGGCTGTACCGGTCGCTGGGCGCGCTGGTGGGCAACGACGCCGACGCGCGCATCTGGCTGCGCAACGAGAACCTCGCGCTGGGCGCGCGACCACTGGAGCTGATCCGCGGCGCTGAAGGACTGGTCCGTGTCCTCCATTATCTGGACGCCAGCCGCGGTCGCGGCTGAGGGCCGGCGCTGGCGTGGCAGGCTGTGGCGCGCCGTCGAGGCGCAACACCGCGCGGCCACGATGCGGCTGGTCGATACCCTCGAAGAGCAGGCCGAACTGGAGCGCCTGCTCGAGGCCAGCAAGCCGCCGCTGCCAGCACAGGCGCAGGGCCGGCACTATCTGCTGGTCACGCCATTCCGCTATCCACCGCACTATCCGAGCGGTTCGCGGTTCCGCGCCGCCACCGATCCGGGCGTGTTCTATGGCGCCACCGAGCAGCGCACCGCCTGCGCGGAGCTGGGGTACTGGCGCTGGCGCTTCCTGCTGGACAGCCCCGCACTGCCACGGCTCGAGCCGCTGCCGCATACGCTGTTTCAGTGCGACGCGCAGGGCCTGGCCATTGACCTCAGGCGCGGCGCCTTCGCGCGCGATGCGGCGCTGTGGACAGCGCGCGATGACTACACCCACTGCCAGCGGCTGGGCGCCATGGCGCGCGCCGCGCAGATCACGCTGATCCGCTATCGATCGGTGCGTGATCCGCAAGGCGGGGCCTGCACTGCGGTGTTGAACGCAGAGGCACTCACCTCGCCACCGGCGGCGGAGCAGTCCTGGTTGCTGACCGTGACGCGCACGCGCGTCTCGTGGCAGCGCGATTCGGTGCTGCACCGCCAGGGCTTCGAGTTCGCGGCCGAATGGGGCTAGACTGGCCGGCCTTCACGGGGTGAATGTCATCCCGGTAAATCCCGCCGCGGAGTCAGGGATTGTCGCTGCAGCCCTTTCATCTCGCCGTGCCCGTGGCTGACCTCGCAGAGGCGCGACGCTTCTATGGCGGGCTGCTCGGTTGCCCCGAGGGCCGCAGCTCGGCCGAGTGGGTGGATTTCGACTTCTTCGGCCACCAGCTGGTGGCACATCTTGATGCGTCGGGCACCGCGCGCCAGCCGCTGCACAATGAGGTGGACGGCCAGCACGTACCGGTGCCGCACTTCGGCGTGGTGCTGGCATGGAACCACTGGCACGAACTGGCGGCAAAGCTGGGCGCGGCCGGCATCCGTTTCCGTCTCGAGCCGGGCGTCCGCTTCCAGGGCGAGGTGGGCGAACAGGCGACGATGTTCTTCCAGGACCCCAGCGGCAATGCGCTGGAGTTCAAGGCGTTCCGCGACCCGTCGCAGCTGTTCGCCAGATAAATCTGCGCCGATGACGCTGCGGCCCATTGAACCCTGCCGGGCCGGCCTCCATGCACGGCGGATGCAGCAGCCCGTACAGGTCTTCCGCGCCTCCGGGCGCCGCGCCTGCGAGGAGCGCGCCTTCGTGCTCACCGCGGTGGGCATCGACAGCGAGATCGACCTGGCCGCCGACGGCTATGTACTGCAGGTGGAGCAGCCGCTGCATGCGCATGCCCGGCACCATCTGTGGCAATACGAACAGGAGCTCAGGGCGAAGCTGCCGCGGCCGGCGTTCGTGCCGCAGCCAGGATCCTGGTGGGGTTCGCTGGTCTATGCCGTGCTGCTGCTGATACCGCCGTTTGCGCTGGCGCAGGGCTGGTTCCATGCCGACCCCTACGAATCTGGCGCGCTGCACCCGGCGCGGGTCCAGGAGGGTGAGTGGTGGCGCGCCGTCACCGCGCTGACCCTGCACTGGGATGCCGCCCACCTGCTCGGCAACCTCGGGGGCGGGATTCTGCTCGGCCACTCTGCCGCCCAGGTGTGGGGCAGCGCACGCGCCTGGCTGCTGATCCTGCTGGCGGCGGTGGGTGCCAATTTCATCGAGGCCTTCATCGGCTTTGCCGGGTATGTGTCGGCCGGCGCATCCACCGCCGTGTTCGCCGCGCTGGGCCTGGTTGCTGCGTTCGCGTGGCGCGCCCGCGGACAGAGCTTCGGCACGCCGCTGGCCCGCTGGGCACCGCTGGCCGCGGGCGTGGCGCTGCTCGGATTTTTCGGCGGTGGCGCCAGCGTGCCGGTGGCCGGCATGCCGTTGCCGGAAAGCTTGCCGTTCGGGAACGACAGCAGCACCAACGTGCTGTCGCATCTGCTGGGGTTCGTCGGCGGCGTGCTGGCCGGCGCGGTGGCGGCTTCGGAACGCGGCAAGCGTCTGCTCGCTGCGCTGCCCGACCGGCTGGTGATTGCGCTGTCACTCGGTCCCATACTGCTGGCCTGGGCACTGGCGCAATGGCCGGCGTCATGACTTCCACCGTCGCAAAGCGAACCTGCCTCGAGGCGCCGTACCTTAAGGCACCTTAAGGCAGTGGCGCCGAATCACTTTCAAGGTTAGTTTGGTGCGCATGGGGTCACGAGTCAGGCAGTTTCGCCGGCACCTCGGGCTGGCATCTGCCTTCGGCCTGTGCGTGTTGTTGTCCGGCGCAGTAGTGGGGAGCACCGATGGTGCCGGCCTCCGCGTTGCACCACCAGATCGCGAGTTCCGCTTCGCGCGGCTGATGTACAGCGGCAACATGTTCGGCGGCCGCGGCGGCTCCTGGCAGACCGACGCACCCGATGCCGAATATCACCTGTTGATGGGTATGCGCCGGCTCACCCGCATCGACGCCATCGATCCCGAGGCTGCCGTCGACTGGTTGCGTGGTTCCGGCGGTCGCATCAGCGAACCCGGCGCTGCCCAACGGGACGAGTTCATATTCACCCGGCTGACCGACCCGGCGCTGCACGAGTTTCCCTTCCTCTACGGGGTCGAGGTCGGCCAATGGTATCTCGATGAAGATGAGGCAGTCGCGCTGCGCGAGTATCTCGAGCGCGGCGGCTTCCTGATGGTCGACGATTTCCACGGCACGGAGGAGTGGGAAGGATTCATGGAGTCGATGCAACGGGTATTTCCGGATCGGCCCGTGGATGAAATCCCGGACGATCACGAGGTGTTCCACGTGCTCTATGATCTGGACCACAAGGTGCAGATTCCGGGCATCGGCACGTATCGAAGGGGCGGCGGCCAGACCTGGGAACGGGACGGCTACACCCCCCACTGGCGCGGCGTGTTTGACGACGCGGGTCGGCTGATGGTCGCGATCAATTTCAACATGGACCTGGGCGATGCCTGGGAGCACGCGGACGATGCTGACTATCCGCAGCCGCTGACGGCGCTGGCCTATCGCTTCGCGATCAGCTACGCGCTGTACGCGATGACCCACTAGGAAACGGACCTCTAGGTAATGCTGGATTTTCTGCTGGGGCACTCGGTATGGGCCTTCCGCAGCGGCGAATTTGCCTTCGCGCGCGGCTGGCCGGTTTGGCTGCTGGGCCTGTGCGTGGGCGTGGGGCTGGTCGCAATCGCATTCACGTTGTGGCGCCGGCAGCTGTCGTGGCCGCGCGCGCTGACGCTCGGCGCGCTGCAGGGTACGTTTCTGGCGCTGGCGCTGCTGCTGCTGTGGCGGCCGGTGCTCAATGTGGAAGAGATCAAGGAGCGCGAGAACGTGGTCGCGGTGCTGGTGGATGACTCCGGCAGCATGAACACGGCCGACGATCCGGACGCGCCCACCCGCCGCGCGCTGGCTACGGCGGCACTGGCCGATGGCGTGCTCGAGGAGATCGGCGAGCGTTCGGACCTGCGGCTGTTCTCGTTCTCTGATCGCGCCCAGCCAATCGATGGCCTGCAGGACCTGGCCGGCGGCGCGCAGAGCACGCGGATCGGCGAGGCGCTGGATACGGTCACGCAGATGGCAGCCAGCATGCCGGTGGCGGCGGTGGTGCTGGTCAGTGACGGCGCGGACACGGGCAGCACGCTGGGAGAGGATGCGCTGGCGCGACTGGCGGCCTCGGGCATTCCCATCCACACCGTGGGCGTCGGGCGCGAGCAGCCCGAGAACGACCTGGAGATCACGCAGCTGGCCGTGCCGCCAGCGGCGATGAAGGGCGCAACGGTGCGCGCTGCCGTGTCGATCCGCCACCAACGCCAGCAGAACGGCCGCGTGCGCGTGTACGACGCCGGCCGCCTGATTGCCACCCGCGAAGTGAAGTTCGCCGACGCGCCTGGCCTCACCACGGCAACGGTGGAATTTCCCGCGGGCGACGCCGGCGTGCGCGATCTCACGGTGAGCGTGGATGCGGCGCGGGGTGAGACCCGGTTGACCAACAACGAACGCCGCGCCGTGATGGAAGTGGACGACCGCCGCCGCGCGGTGCTCTACGTGGAAGGCGAGCCACGCTGGGAATACAAGTTCATCCGCCGCGCACTGGAAGGTGACGCCGCCCTGCGTCTGGCAAGCGCGGTGCGCGCGACGCCAAACCGCTACTACCGGCAGGGCCTGACGTCCGGCGCCGATCTGGAGAACGGATTCCCGGCCACGCAGACCGAGCTGTTTGGCTACGACGCGGTGATCCTCGGCAGCCTGGAGGCGGCGGAGCTTTCCATCGAGCAGCACCAGTGGCTGAAGGACTACGTCGACCGGCGCGGCGGCGCGCTGCTGATGCTGGCCGGGCGCGACGGCCTGGGTGATGGGGGCTGGAGCCGGGTGCAGATCGCGCCGCTGCTGCCCGCGAAGCTGCCGACCGGCGCCGAGCGCAGCTACGGCCGCCTCGCCACCCGCGCGCAGCTGACCGACTACGGCCGCGAGGCCATCGTGGGCCGGCTCGATGCGGACCCGGCAGCCAACGAGAAAGCCTGGCAGGAACTGCCGTTGCTGGCGGACTACCAGGGCATTGGCCAGCTGCGTCCGGCGGCCGTGGTGCTGCTCGAGGCCGTGGCTGGCACGGGTGGCAACACGCAGGTGGCGCCGCTGCTGGCTACCCAACGCTACGGGCGCGGCTCCACCTGGATGCTGGCCACCGCCACCACCTGGCGCTGGCAGATGCAGATGCCGCTGGAGGACCAGAAGCACGAGACCTTCTGGCGCCAGTTGCTGTACGCACTGGCCGCGCCAACGCCGGCGCAGGTGTCGCTGGCACCGGCGCGGGCCGTCTATGAGGACGACGCGGCGGTGACCCTGGAAGCCGAGGTGCTGGGGGAGGACTTCCTGCCCTCGACGGATGCCGAACTGGTGCTGACCGCCACTTCCGAGACCGGCGCGGCCGTGCCAGTGCGGGTCGAGCCCTCCGGACGCGGCGATGGTCGTCATACGGTGGCGCTGGATGCGCGCGAACCGGGCATGTACCGGGTGGAGCTGGCGGCCACGGTCGATGGCGAGCAGGTCGGCACTGCGGTGGCGCATCTGCGCCGTGCCGACGGTGTGCTGGAGCAGTTCGCTTCGTGGCAGCATCGGCCCATGCTCGAGAGAATTGCCCGGAATTCGGACGCGCGCTACTGGACGCTGGACGATCTGGCGGGACTGCCGGAGGCCATCCGCTATTCTCGTGCGGGCGTGG
>DATKBK010000218.1:0-5859 GCA_035514045.1 Steroidobacteraceae bacterium
TCGATCTGGTACGACGTGGGCTCGAAGCACGAACCGGCCGGCAAGACCGGCTTTGCACATCTGTTCGAGCACCTGATGTTCAACGGCACCGAGAACGTCCCCGGCGATGCCTTCGAGCCGCTGCGCCAGGTGGGCGCCACCGACCTCAATGGCACCACCTGGTTCGACCGCACCAACTACTTCGAGACCGTACCGACCTCGGCATTGGAAGTAGCGCTGTTCCTCGAGAGCGATCGCATGGGACATCTGCTGGGCGCGGTGTCGCAGAAGGTGCTCGACAACCAGCGTGGCGTGGTGCAGAACGAGAAGCGTCAGGGCGACAATCAGCCGTTCGGGCTGGTGGAATATGCGCAGCTGGCCGCCCTGCTCCCGGCGGATCATCCTTATGGCCACAGCACCCTCGGTTCGATGGCCGACCTGGACGCGGCGAGCCTGGCGGATGTGCGCGGCTGGTTCACCGACCACTACGGTCCGAACAACGCCATTCTTGCGCTGGCCGGTGACATCGATGTCGCCACCGCCAGGCCCCTGGTGGAGGAATACTTCGGCGATATCCCGCGCGGCAAGCCGGCGCCGAAGATCGAGACTGCGGTGCCCACCCTCGAGGTGGCGAAGTTCGAGGAGATGAAGGACCTGGTGCCCACGCCGCGGCTCTACCGCATGTGGACGGCGCCGGGACTCAATGATCCGGATGCGGTGCCGCTGGGCATCGGCATGGCGGTGCTGGGCGGGCTATCCAGCTCGCGGCTGGACAACATCATGGTACGCGAGGAGCAGCTGGCGGTGCGCGTGTCGGCCTACTACCAGGACTTCGCACAGCTGGGATTCCTCGAGATCTTTGCCGACGTCAAGCCGGGCGTGGACCCGGATGTCGTGGCCAGACGGCTGGATGAGATCGTCGCGGCGTACCTCGAGGAAGGTCCGACCGAAGACGAGGTGCAGCGCGTAGTGGTGCGCGGCATCGCCGGCACGATCTCTGGCCTGGAATCGGTGGGTGGCTCCAGCGGCAAGGCCGCGGTCCTTGCCGAGGGCCTGCTCTACGCGGGTGATCCGCACTTCTACAAGCAGCGCCTGGCCTCCGCCACACCGACCGAGGTGAAAGCGGCGATGCAGAAGTGGCTCAAGCGGCCCGTGTATGCGCTGCACGTGGTGCCCGGTGAACGTGACGCGTATGAAGAAGCCAGCGGCGTGGCCTCGCGCACTGGCGCGGCGCGCATGTCCCCTGCCCACTATGTGCCGCCCGGCGAGCAGTACACGGCCCGCGGGCCGCTGCTGGCGGTGGATCGCAGCAAGCTGCCCGAGGTGGCCACCGTGCCTGAGCTCGACTTCCCGACGGTGGAGACCGGCGAGTTGTCCAATGGCATCCAGGTGCATTTCGCGCGGCGCGACGCGCTGCCGACATTGCGTACCTCGGTGATCTTCAATGCCGGCTACGCGGCCGACCCGAAAGACAAGCTGGGCCTGCAGTCGCTGATGCTGGCGCTGCTGACCGAAGGCACGACCACGCGCAACAGCACGCAGATTGCCGAGGAGCAGGAACGGCTGGGCGCATCGGTATCGGCATCGGCCAGCCTCGATCGCACCGGCATCTCGCTGTTCGCGCTGGTGCCGAACCTGGCGCGTTCGCTCGACCTGCTGGCCGACATTGTGAAGAACCCGGCCTTCGATCCCGGTGAACTGGAGCGGTTGCGCGCGCAGCAGCTCAATGGCATCGCGGAAGAAAGCGCGGATCCGCTGGGCCTGGCGCAGCGCACGCTGCCGCCCCTGATCTATGGCCCGGGACACCCCTACGGCATTCCCTTCAGCGGCACGGGCGATCCGGCCGTGGTGGAGACGCTCACCCGCGAGGATCTGGTCACGTTTCACCAGGGCTGGATCCGCCCCGACAACGCCATCATCTTCGCCGTCGGCGACACCACGCTCGACGCGCTGCTGCCGGAACTGGAATCCCGCTTCGGCAGCAGCTGGAAGGCGCCGGCCGTTGGGAAGGGCAGCAAGAACTTCGACGCCAGCATTCCCGCGCGCGCCGAGCGAATTGTGCTGGTGAGCCGGCCCGGCTCACCGCAGTCGGTGATCTATGCCGGCCAGGTGCTGGGGCTGCAGGGCTCGGATGATCTGGAGGCGCTGTTTGCAGGCAACGAGGTACTGGGCGGCAATTTCCTGTCGCGCATCAACATGGATCTGCGCGAGGACAAGGGCTGGTCCTATGGCGTGCGGGGCAGCGTCAATCGCCTGGAGCATCGCCTGCCCTATCTGCTGCGCGCACCGGTGCAGGCCGACCGCACGGGCGATGCGATCCGGGCGCTGAAGGTGCACTTCAAGGATTTCGCAGGCAGCAAGGGCGTGTCACCGGCGGAGTTGGCGCGCACCATCAACGGCCGCGTCCGTGAATTGCCCGGCAGCTTCGAGACCTCTGCCAGCGTCATGAGTCAGATGCAGCAGGACGTGCTGTATCAGCGACCGGCCGACTATGCCGAAACACTGGCCGCGCGCTATCGCACCTTTGATGCGGCCGCGCTCGATGGCGCGGTGCGAGGCGCCATCGATCCGGATGGCTTCACCTGGGTGGTGGTCGGTGACAAGACGCGTGTGCTGCCGCAGCTGGAGGCGTTGAAGCTGCCGCTGACGGTGATCGACGCACCGGCCGCGACCGAGTGATCCGGGTGAATCAGGAATGCACGATCTAATGGACAAATATTGATAAATCATGAAGTAATGAAATATTACTCATGCTCTTCATAGCTGCAGTTGGCTATCACTGCCCCAACCCGTTATATCGTTGCGCTAGACTGCCAAAACGGAGCGAGTCAGGGGGCCGGAAGTCACATGCCGAACGTGGAACAGGGCCCGGATCAGGCCATGCTCGAGTCCCTTGCCAGGGACGCCCACGCGCCCATGGATCAGGTACTGGCCCTGTACCAGCGCGAGCGCGATGCACTGGCCCGCGAAGCAACTGTTCCCAATTACATTACCCTGCTGGCCGTACGCCGCGTGCGGCATCAGTTGATGTCCGCCAGCCAGCACTGACGCGAATCTTCCTCTGCGGTCCGTCGCGGGCCGCATCTCCACGGCAGGAATAGCGCGGGCCATGGACTCGGTCATCTCGCTGCACGCACTGGCTTCGGCCGTCGGCATCGGTCTTCTGATCGGCGCCGTGCGCGAGCGCGCGCAAGCGGATCCGGAGAATTCCGTGGCCGGCGTGCGCACACACCTGCTGGTAGCCTTGGCCGGTACCGTCGGCGCCGCATTGGGCACAGCCGTGCTGGTGACGGTGCTGGTACTCATTGGCGCGCTGACCGTGGCGAGCTACCTGCGCAAGGGTGGCGACCCGGGCCTCACCGGCGAAGTCGCGCTGCCGGTCACCGCCTTGCTGGCCGCTCTGGCGCATTCACATCCGGGACTGGCGGCGGGTATCGCCGTGCTGGTGGCCGGCGCGCTGTTCGCCAAGCGCCCGTTGCACCTCCTGGTGCGCGAGCGGCTGAGCGAGGAAGAACTGCGCGACGGGCTGCTGCTGGCCGGTGCTGCGCTGGTGGTGCTGCCGCTGCTGCCGGATGAGCCGGTGGATCCCTGGGGCGTGCTGGTGCCATCGGCGCTGTGGCGCATGGTGGTGCTGATCCTGGCGGTGGGCATGGCCGGTCACATTGCGCTGCGTTCTGTTGGCGCCCGCTTTGGATTGCCCGTGGCGGGATTCCTCGCCGGATTCGCCTCCTCCACGGCGGCGGTGATGGGTTTCGGACAGCGGGCGCGTGCCGAGGCACTGCATACCGGTCCCGCCGCGGCCGCGGCGCTGTTCGCCAACCTGGGCTCGCTCGCCCTGTTCGCCGGCGTGATTGGTGCGGGCGCGCCACAACTGCTGCGCGAGGTGGCCCTGCCGCTGGCGGCAGCCGGGTTCTGCATGCTGGTGTTTGCGGTTGCCGGCGTGCTGCGGCAGGAATCCCTCGACGCCCTGCCCGACGGTGGCAAGGCGCGGGCCTTTCACTTCAGTCACGCGTTGCTGCTGGTGGGATTGATGGCGCTGCTGCTGCTGGTGTCGGCCCTGCTGCAGAGCCGGTTCGGCAGTGCTGGAGTGATGCTGGCGGCGGCGGCGGTGGCGCTGGTGGAGGTGCACGCAGCCGCGGCCAGCCTGACGCAGCTCGCGGCACAGGGTCAGCTGCCACTGTTGGAAGCCGGCTGGGGCCTGGTGCTGCTGGTGCTGGTGGCCAGCGTGGCCAAGACGGTGCTGGCGTTCTTCAGCGGCGGTCCGCGCTACGGCTGGCGCGTTGCCGCAGGACTGCTGGCGGCGACGGCAGGCATGGCGCTGACCATGTTGCTGCTGTGACACAACCGGTAGCTTTCGCCGATGGGTGCCGTGCAGCGCATTGTCCGGACTTGAAATCGTCATTTGCGCTCATGTCATGCGGGTGTATATTCGGCTCGTACCTCCTTGACGGATGAGGAGGTTTTTCTGGTGCGCACTTCAGGTTTTACTTGAAGTTGCGGTTACAACAAGATCTTCTTTGAAGAAGCCGATCGCGTCATGAGCAACAACTTCGAACTGCTGCAGCTCGCCACGCTCCGCCTGTCGCAGGATGGTCCGATCAAGGACCGCCTGGCCGAGGCCTATGCCGCTCACCTGGTGGAAGTCGAGACCGATCAACTGCCCGAAACCGTCCGCGCGCAGTTCGGCGCGCTGTGCGCGGCAATGCACCGCGAGCGTCCGCAGGCGCGCGAGAGCGAGGTGCGTGCCTCGGTACGCAAGATGTCGGCGCACGAGGCCAGCCAGTACGCAGCGCTGGTGGTACGGGTGTTCGTGGCGATGGCACGCGCAGAGGCCAGCAGCCCTGCGGCTGCGCCGCGGGTGGTGCGCAGCACGGCACCCGTGGTCAAGCTGTTTGCCTCTGAAGGCTGAGCGTCCGCCCCGCTAGAGTTTGAAGTCCTTGAACTCGTCGGGGTTGAACTCGACGGTTTCGAAACGCGCGGTGCTCTCGCCGCGCGCCAGCCGGCGGATTGCATCGACCATCCCCCGCTCTTCCCAGCCCACAGTTTCGTTGCAGCGATCGGTGAGCAGCTTGGGCAGTTCGCGGGCGGTGCCGAAGCTCTCCATCAGCAACACTGGCTTGCGCTGCGACTTCGCGTAGTTCATCTGGAAAATGGCCAGGTCGGGCTGTTCGTCGTAGAGCTCGGGCAGCGCCACCACCACCTCGGCCTGGTCGATCTGGTTGCGCAGGCTGTCGCGGATGCTCTCGGTGTCGAGCGCCTTGGGCAGCTGGTCGGGCGTGCCGGTGTTGCGATAGAAGAAATTGCGGGAGCTTTCGAGGTACTCGAACACTCGCGAGTAGTCGTCCGAGTCATGCCAGTTGTGCGTCACGTACACGCGGATCGGGTTCTGCTGGGACATGGCCGCCTCAGTGTAACCCAACTCCCGATACACTAGGCGGCTACTGGACATTGTTGCGGGGTGCGCGGCTTGCGCCTGGTGGTCTACAACATCCGATACGCGACCGGCACCGGGCCGGCCTTCCACCTGCCGCTGCCGGGGGCCGGCTACCTGCGCAGCAACCGCCGGGTCCTGGCCGGACTTACCGAGTTCCTGCGCGCCCAGAATGCCGACGTCATCGGGTTGATCGAGGTGGATACCGGCTCGGTGCGCTCCGGCATGGTCAACCAGGCCGCGCACATTGCCGGCAGCCTTGGGCATTTCTCCAGCTATCAGTGCAAGTACGGCACCTCGTCAGTCAACAACTTCCTGCCCATCGTGCGCAAGCAGGCCAATGCCTTCCTGGCCGCGCCGCATGTGCACGGCGAGCGATTCCACTATTTCGATTCTGGCATCAAGCGGCTGATCATCGAGCTGGAGCTGGACGAGGTGTGCATCTTCCT
>DATKBK010000219.1:0-3178 GCA_035514045.1 Steroidobacteraceae bacterium
ACCGCATCCGTCATTGCCGGCACCGAGGCCGAGGCATTGCCCATTGCGGAGCGGCTCAATGCCGGTACCGTGTTCGTGCAGGATACCTTCCTCACCTTGGCGAAGAACCGCACTATCGGGACCAACAGCTTCGGCTACTCCGGAGTGGGTGGTGGATCGCGCACGGGTCCCGAGGCCATACTGCGCTTTGTGCGTCGCAAGGCCCTGCTGACACAGCATGGCGAGCCCGCGGACATCCAGAACGATCACCATCTTCCGAAGGGAGCCTGAACCATGAGCTGGCACTTAAGCGCGCTGGACCGCGTGGAGATCGAGGAAGTGTATGCCCGCTATGCCTGGGGCATCGACCTTGCGGATCTCGAGCTGGCCCTCTCGGTGTTCACGCAGGATGCATGGTTTGATCACATGTGGCAGGGCAAGGTGCGGGGTCATGAGGCGATCGCCGCAAACCTGAAATCGCTGTGGTACGACCGCCAGCACTGGTGGATCGGCCGCCAGCACCTGATGAACACCTTCATCATGGATCCGCGCGAGCAGGATGGCGAAGTGGACGTGCGCTGCTTCTTCCAGATCATGCAGCACAGCGTCGAGTACAAGAAGAACTTCGTGTTCGGCATCGGCACCCGCAAGGATCACCTCACGCGCAAGGAAGGCCGCTGGAAGTTTCAAAGCCTTTCGGTCAATGGCTGGACGCAGCTGGACGACATCCCATGGCAGGGCGAGATCACCATGCCGCGTCCACCCAAGGCACCGGTCTCGAACCCCAACAGCAAGGGCTAGCCATGCAGGTCACCGCCGCCGTCAGCCGTGGAACCGGCGAAGCACCAGAGCTGGAATCGCTGCAACTCGAGGCGCCGCGTGCCGGCGAGATGCTGATCCGCCTGGTCGCCACGGGTGTTTGCCACACCGACCTGCACGAACATCCCGGCCGCCACTCGCCGCAGCCCATCGTGCTGGGTCACGAAGGGGCGGGCGTGGTCGAGGAGCTGGGGCCGGGCGTGCGTGGTTTCGAGGTCGGCGATCACGTGATTCTCAGCGGCAGTTCCTGCGGGCGCTGCCCCAGCTGTCTCGCCAACCGTCCCACCTACTGCGACCTTGCGATGCCGCTGTGTTTCGGTGGCAAGCGGCTCGACGGTTCGACCGCGCTGCGCTGTGGGGATGCGCCGGTGCATTCGCATTTCTTCGGCCAGTCGAGCTTTGCCACCCACACGGTGGTGCCGGAGCGCACGGCAGTAAAGGTGGACGCCGCCTTGCCGCTGGAACAGCTTGGCCCGCTGGGATGCGGGGTTATCACGGGTGCCGGCGCGGTGATCGAGGCCCTGAAGGTGGGCTACGGGGATTCGATCGCAATCTTTGGTGTGGGAGGTGTCGGGCTGTCCGCAGTGATGGCCGCCCGCCTAGCGGGTGCGCAGCACATCGTTGCGGTGGACATCAACGCGGCACGGCTCGCGCTCGCCATCGAGCTCGGGGCGACGCATGCGGTGCAGGCCGACGACGACGCGGTGAAGCAGATCCGGGCCGTGACCGGACGGGGTCTGCGCTGCAGCCTCAACACTACGACCGTGCCGGCGGTGCACACCATGGCGCTCGAGGTGCTGGCGATGAACGGGACCTGCGGCTTCGTCGCTGCGCCGCGTGGTGCCTGGGCGCCGCAGATGTTTTCCCTGCTGGCCGGTGGGCGACAGCTGCGCGGCATCCTGGGTGGTGATGCGCATCCCGCCCGGTTCCTGCCGCGCCTGATCGACTACTGGCGCCAGGGTCGTTTCCCTTTCGACCGGCTGCTGGCGTTCTACCGTTTCGATGAGATCGCGCGCGCCTTCGACGATGTGCACCACGGGCGGGTGATCAAGCCGGTGCTGCTGATGCCGGAGGCCGCGCGATGAGTCCGGAGATTCGGGCGCAACTGCAGGCGCTGGGAGCGGAACTGTCACCGCCGATGATGCAGGGAACCTCGCGGCTGCTGGCTTCCGTCGCCGCGCCGCGGGATGTGGCCGTCGAGGTCACGCGGGATCATTTTTATGGACCGGATGCGCGCAACCGCCTCGATGTGTTCCGCAAAGGGCTGCCGTCGCGTGCACCAGTGCTGGTTTATGTGCATGGCGGCGGGTTCGTGATGGGCGACAAGACCAGCGCCGGCTCGCCTTTCTACGACAACGTGGGGCAGTGGGCTGCGCAGCAGGGCTTCGTTGGCGTGACGATGACATATCGCCTCGCTCCAGCGAACCGCTGGCCCAGTGGTCCGGAGGATATGGCGCGCGCCGTGCTCTGGCTGCGCGCGCACATCGCGCAGTTCGGTGGCAATCCGGACGCCATCTTCCTCATGGGACAGAGTGCCGGTGCCGCGCACGTCGCAGCCTACGTGAGCCAGGGTCGCTTTCAGCCACAGGGATCGACCGGCCTTGCGGGCGCATTGATGATCTCGGGCATCTACGATGCGACGACCCAGCCCCCGAACCAGTTCAGCGCTGCCTACTACGGCGAGGATCCCGCGACATCTGCTGAGGCGCGCAATGTAGCGGGCCTCGTGGAAAGCCCGCTGCCCTTGCTGTTTTCCGTCAGTGAGTTCGATCCCCGGGACTTCCAGGATCAGGCAGCGCAGCTGTCGCAGGCCTGGCACCAGCGGCACGGGCGCCTGCCGCCATTGGAATACCTGTCCGGGCACAACCACCTGTCACCGGCACAGGCCATTGGCTCCACCGTGGATGATCTGGGCCCGCGCATTGCGCGGTTTATCGCGGTGTTCAACCCGCCTTGAGGTCCTCGCGCAGGGAGCGACTGGCGAGCGCATAGAAGACGGCTGCCACGGCATAGGCGAGCACGCACAGCGTCAGCGCGCCGATGAGTCCGATGCGCGCGGAGTCGGCACAGGAGGCCATCATCTCCGCTGCGGTGGTGCCGGGCCGGCACACCTGCAGGTAGCCTTCCTGGCCCAGCGCTCCTGCTGCGATGTGATCGCTGGCGAAGCCGACGAAAGTCGGACCGATACCGGTACCGACGAGCGCATAGAACATGGCGAATACCGCGGCGGCCGATGAGCGCATGTTCACCGGTGTCAGGTTCTGGATCAGCCCGATGGTGGGCCCGTAGTGGATCATCGCGCCGAGGCAGCCCAGCGAGATGAGCGCAACGGCCAGCACGATGTTGTCGCTGCGGAAACCAACCACGAAGCATAGCGTGG
>DATKBK010000220.1:0-3747 GCA_035514045.1 Steroidobacteraceae bacterium
GGAGTCGCCGAATGCACACTGCTCCGGCGCATCCTGACTGTGGGATATCGACGGGCCGACTGAAAAAAGAACGATTCCACTTATCGACAACAACGGCAACTTCATGGACCTACTCCCCAGGAGCCGAAGGCCTCCAGGCGGATTGACAATCATACGGCGGGGAAGGATTCCCCTGTCCCGATGAATGATCGCGGAAAAGGAGCTATGGCTCAATGCAGCAGGCTGAACGGGTCGCGCATACAATGGCCTTTCCTCTCGCCGGAGCCTGAGCCCACGATGCACCCGAAGACCTTGCTGCGAGCCCTTTTGCCGGTCCTGCTGATTGCCATGCCGGTGCCACACCTGGCGCAGGCCGATGAAGGCATGTGGACCTTCGACAATTTTCCGGCCGCGCTGGTGCGCGAGCGCCTCGGGGTGGAAATCACCCCCGCCTGGCTCGAACGCGTGCGCCTGTCCACCGTGCGGCTGTCCAACTGCACCGCGTCATTTGTCTCGGCGGAAGGGCTGATCCTCACCAATCATCACTGCGTGCGCACCTGCCTCGAGCAGCTCTCGAGCCCGGGCGAAGACCTGCTGCATGGCGGGTTCCTGGTGGCGGAACGCAGCGCGGAGCTGCGCTGCCCCACGCAGCGCGCTGATGTGCTGATGGCGACGCGGGACATCACCACGCAGGTCAATGCCGCGGTGGCCGGACTTGATGACCGGGCCGCCAATGAGGCACGCAAGCAGGCGCTCACCCGGCTGGAGCAATCCTGCGAACAGGCCGCCGGCACGCGTGATCCGCGCCGCTGCGAGGCGGTGACGCTGTATGGCGGCGGGCAGTACTTCCTCTACCTGTACAAGCGCTACGACGATGTGCGGTTGGTGTTCGCACCCGAGAATGCCATTGCCGCCTTCGGCGGCGACCCGGACAACTTCCAGTTTCCGCGCTGGAGCCTGGACATGGCGCTGCTGCGCGCCTACGAGAACGGCGCGCCGGCGCGCGTGCCGGCGCACCTGAAGATTGACTGGAACGGCCCGGCTGCCGGCGATGCCGTGTTCGTGCCGGGCCATCCGGGCAGCACACAGCGACTGCTCACCGTGGCGCAGTACGAAGCTGCGCGCGCCCAGCTGCCGTTCTGGCTGCAGCGCGCCGGCGAACTGCGCGGCCGCTACATCCAGTTCGCCACCACCGGCACCGAGTCCCGGCGCATCGTGCAGGACGCGCTGTTCTCGGTGGAGAACAACATCAAGGTTCGCCGCCAGCGGCTCGATGCGCTGCTCGATCCGGCGCTGCTGGCGCAGAAGCGCGCCGCCGAAGAGTCGCTGCGCGCCCGCACCACGCTGCCCGCCGGCGCCAGCGACCCGTGGCAGGACATCGAGCGCGCGATGGCGATCGACCGCCAGCTGCATGTGCCCCACACCTTCATCGAGGGCGCGGCCGGCTTCAACAGTGCGCTGTTCAGCTACGCGCGCACGCTGGTGCGCGGCGCTGCCGAGCGCGCGAAACCCAACGAGTCGCGGCTGCGTGAGTTCGTCGACACGGCCCTGCCCCGGCTCGAACAGCAATTGCTGGCCGATGTGCCCGTGTACGCGGCGCGCGAGCAGCTCACGCTGTCGTTCGGCCTGGAGCGCATGCGCGAGTATCTCGGTCCCGACTACCCGCTGGTCCGCAATCTGCTCACGGAGCTGTCTCCTGAGGAACTGGCTGCGGGGCTCGTCCAGCAGACCAGGCTGGGGGATGCCGGTCTGCGCCGGCAGCTGTGGGAAGGTGGCCAGGCCGCCATCGATGCCTCGGGCGACCCGATGATCCGCATCGCACGCCTGATCGACGGCGTGGCGCGCGCGCTGCGCAAGCAGTACGAGGACGAGGTGGAAGCGGTGGTCACGGCTGCATCGGCGCGTATTGCGGCGGCGCGGTTTGCGGCGCTGGGCACCACCGTCTATCCCGATGCCACCTTCACCTTGCGCCTGAACTTCGGCAGCGTGCAGGGCTGGAACGAGGCCGGCGCCGAAGTTTTGCCATTCACCACACTGGCGCGCGCCTTCGAACGCGCCACCGGCGCCGATCCCTTCCGCCTGCCCGACAGCTGGCTGGCCCAGCGCAATGGGCTCGACCCG
The DNA here is from genome assembly GCA_035514045.1 of Steroidobacteraceae bacterium. Classification (GTDB taxonomy): domain Bacteria; phylum Pseudomonadota; class Gammaproteobacteria; order Steroidobacterales; family Steroidobacteraceae; genus ZC4RG30. Next base: position 2,101 of record DATKBK010000220.1, read on the forward strand.
GGCACGCGCTTCAATCTCGTCACCACCAACGACATCATCGGCGGCAACTCCGGCAGTCCGCTGCTCAATGCGCGGGGCGAGATCGTCGGCCTGGTGTTCGACGGCAACATCCATGCGATCGCCGGCGCCTACTGGGTCGATCCGGCAGTGAATCGCGCCGTGTCCGTGCATCCGGCCATCATGCGCGTGGCGTTGACCCAGGTTTATCCGGCGGCGGCCATCGCGCGGGAACTGGGCCTGCCATGAGCGGCCTGACGATCCGGCCGGCGACGCTGGCGGACGCCTGGGCCATCGCCGGCATCTACAACCATTACATCCGGCACACGGTGGTCACCTTCGAGGAGGACACCTTGTCGACGCAGGCCATGGAACAACGCATCGCCGCCGTGCGCGTGGCCTCCCTGCCCTGGCTGGTGGCGGAGAGCCGCGATGCGCTCATCGGTTACGCCTATGGCGGCAGGTTCAAGGAGCGTTCCGCCTACCGGTACTGCGTCGAGACGGCGGTCTATCTGGCGCACGGCCGCGAGGGGCAGGGCATTGGCACGCGCCTGTACACCGACCTGCTCGACACGCTGCGCCAGCAGGGCATCCGCACGGCGGTCGGAATCATTGCCTTGCCCAACGCCCCCAGCGTTACGCTCCACGAAAAACTCGGGTTCCTGCACACCGGCACCCTGCAGTCCGTGGGCTTCAAGCAGGACCGCTGGGTGGACGTCGGCTACTGGCAGAAGCTGCTGCCATAACCGCTGCTTTGCCGCGCCCGGCGGTTGGGTACAGAATCCCCCGCTCACGCCACGTGATGGGGTAGAAGATGGACGAGAAGAACCTGAGCCGCCGCCAGCTGCTCGGCGCCGTGGCAGTCACGGCCGGCACTGCCGGCGTGCTGGGCACAGCAGGCGCGCAGGACGCCCGCCCCGCCACCGGGCCGCAGTTCCCCGATCTGGGGCAGTCGCAGCGACCCACCATTACCACGGTGAGGGACAAGGTCGTCTACATCACCGGCGGCTCCAGCGGCATCGGCCTTGGCATTGCCCGCGCCATGCACGCGGCGGGCGCAAAGGTGGTCATCGGCAATCTTGATGACAAGCAGTGGGCTGATGCGCTGCAGAACTTTCCGGCCGATGATGCGCGCCTGATGACCGTGGTCCACAACGTGATGGACAAGGATGGCTGGCAGCGCACCGCCGATGCCATCGAGAAGAAGTTCGGCCCGGTGCATATTCTGGTCAACAATGCCGGCGTCGGCCTGCAGCAGTCAGCCTCCGCAGGCTCCCTGAATGACTGGGAATGGGGCATGGGCGTCAATTTCTGGGGCCCGGTATATGGCATCAACGCCTTCGTTCCGCGCATGCTGGCGCACGGCCAGGGCGCGCAGATCGTTACCACCACGTCGACCAGCGGCATCGTTCCCAACAATGGCGCCGGCATCTACTCAGTGAGCAAGATGGCCGCGGTGGCGCTGATGGAAGAACTGCGCGGCGAGCTGCGCGCCACCACCATCGGCACCACCTGTTTCGTGCCGGGCAACACCACCAGCAATCTGGGCCAGAGCGAGAGCTACCGGCCTGAGGCGCTGCGCAATGAAGCGCCGGCCACGGCTGCGGCGCCGCGGGCGGGCGGTCCGCCGCGTCCCGCCGCCGCGGCACG
>DATKBK010000221.1:0-12455 GCA_035514045.1 Steroidobacteraceae bacterium
GGCCAGCGACTCCAGCTGGCGGATGGTGTCCGGGAAATGCACCACCGGCGGGTACCCGGCGGCCTGCGCCAGCGCCCAGTACTGGGCGAGGAACTCGATGTCGGCGATGCCGCCACGGTCCTGCTTGAGGTCGAACTGGCCCTCGCTGGCGCTGGACAGTTCGCGGCGCATGCGCTCGCGCATCTCGGCCACCTTCTGCTTCAGGTCGTCACGGCGCACCGCGTCCTTCAGCACTTCGGTGCGCACGGTCTCGATGCGCGCCATCAGCAACCCGTCGCCGGCCACCGCGCGGGCATGCAACAGCGCCTGGTGCTCCCAGGTCCAGGCTTCCTCGAACTGGTAGCGGCGGAACGCCTCGATGCTGGTCACCAGCATGCCGCCCTTGCCGGAAGGGCGAAGCCGCACGTCGACCTCGTAAAGGCGTCCGGCTGCCGAATGCATGGTGAGCAGGTGGATCAGCCGCTGTGCGTAGCGCAGGAAGAACACCTGGTTGTCCACCGGATTGGCCGCATCGGTTTCCTGCTGCTCGCCGGTACTGTCGTGCAGGAATACCAGGTCCAGGTCCGAGCCGTACCCCAGCTCGAAGCCACCCAGCTTGCCGTAGCCCAGCGCCGCAATGCGCACCAGGCGCCGACCGTCGGCATCGGTGCACCAGGGGCTGCCGAACTGGGCCGTCATCTGCTGCAGCGCCAGCGCCATGGCGTGCTCCAGGATCAGCGCGGCGATCCCGGTCAACCGGTCGCTCACCTGCATCAGTGGCAGGCGGCCCGACAGATCGGCCAGCGCCACCCGAAACACCGCCGCCTGCTTGAATCGCGCCAGTGCCTCCACCTCGTGCTCCACATCGTCGGGAGCCACGTCGGCCAGGCGCTGGCGCAGCTCCGCTGCCAGGGTCGCCGCATCCGGCAACGACTGTTTCCAGCGCTCATCCAGCAGCTCATCAAGCAACGCCGGATTGCGCGCCAGGTGGCCGGCGAGGAAGTCGCCCTTGCGGCACACGTCGAGCAACTGTTCGCGGGCGCGACGGTTCTCGACCAGCAGCGAGAAATAGGCCGAGCGCTGGCCGATGGCCTCGATCACGCTGAAGATGCGCTTGAGCGCGTCCGGCTCGCAGCCCACGCCCTGCTCGTCCAGCAGCAGCTCCAGCAGTGTCTTCAGTCGTCGTCGACCGGTGTCGTCGAGGCGGCGCAGGCGGCTGTCCTGGGTCAGCGCCTCCAGCTGCGCCAGCAGCACCTTGCCATCGCCGGAGCAACTGGCCAGTTGCTCACGCAGCGGCGCGCGATCCAGTGCCGGCTCCCACAGCGGGGCCAGATCCACCCGGCCCCGCGGCGGCGCGCTATCGCTGAACAAGGCGGCGAAATGCCCGCCCACGCGTTCACGCTGGGCAGCCAGCTGCGCCTGCATGGCCGCAACATCGGCGAACCCGGCCGCCAAAGCGATGCGCTCCAGCGCCAGCGCATCCTCCGGCAGCTCATGGGTCTGGCGGTCATCGAGCATCTGCACCCGGTTCTCGAGCAGGCGCAGCAGGTCGTAGGCGCCCTGCAGATCCTGCACCGCCTCGTCCGGCAGCAGCCTCGCGCCTGCCAGGCGCGGCAGCACCGTCAGCAGCGAGGGTTCGCGCAGCCCGGCGTCCTGGCCGCCGCGCACCAGCTGGAAGGCCTGCACGATGAACTCGATCTCGCGGATGCCGCCTGGCCCCAGCTTGAGGCTGGCCACGCGGTCGCGGCGCTGCACATCGCGCGCGATCAGCCCCTTCATCTCGCGCAGCGCCTCGAACACGCCGAAGTCCAGGTACCGGCGGTAGACGAAGGGCCGCAGTACCTGCCGGCGTTCTGGCTCGAACAGCGCCACACCGGTGAGCGCACGCGCCTTCACATAGGCGTATCGCTCCCAGTCGCGCCCGTGACTGGATAGATAATCCTCGAAGAAATTGAAACTGGCCGCCAGCGGGCCGCTGTCGCCGAAGGGCCTGAGGCGCATGTCGACGCGGAACACGAAGCCGTCTGCATCCGCCGCATCGAGCAGGCGGATCAGCAGTCGGCCCTGGCGCGTGAAATACTCTTCCAGCGCGAGTGGCGCAGGACCGTCCGTGTCACCCTCGCCGGTGGGATACAGGAACACCAGGTCGACGTCGGAAGAGAAATTCAGCTCGCTGCCGCCGAGCTTGCCCATGCCCAGCACGACCAGTTCGCCCGCCGCAGCGGGCGGCCGGCCGTGACGCGCCACCAGCAGCGCGGCAGCCACGCGTGCGGCGCCGGCGATGACTGCCTGCGCAAACCAGGAGGTCTCACGCAGGGTCTGGTGCAGGCTGGCCGTGCCGGTCAGGTCGCGCCAGACGAGTCGCAGCATTTCCTGGCGGCGCAGGTGTCGCAGCGCGGCCGCGTAGCTGGCTTCGGTTACGGCCTGCGCCAACTCCAGTTCCGCCACCAGCGCTGCATAGCTGGCTGCATCGCGTGCAGTATCCAGTGCGCCCTGCCGCCACAGCCCTGCCAGCAGATTGTCGTCGCGGGTCAATGCGGCCAGCGCGACATCGCTGCCCAGCAACACCCGCGTCGCCGGCGCAGCCAGCGCGGGCGTGACCGCCAGCAACTGCGCCGTGCGCGGCGCACGCTCGAGCAGCTCCACGCGGCGTTGTTCCTGCAGCGCCGCGAGTGCTGGGCTACAACTCAATGACTCCGCCATCGACGGACAAATCGACACCGGTGATGAACCTGGCTGTCACTGCGCCGGTTCCCTAGAACATCGGCAGCAGGTTGAGGGGCTTCGCGGGTACCTCCATCAGTACATCCCAGTGCTCGGCGATGAGCTCACCCTCGACGCGGAAGATGTCCACCACCGCCAGGCCCGGATCGCCGGGGTGGCGGATCACATGCGTATGGCAGATCACGTGGTTGCCATCGACGAAGCTGCGCATGATGTTGGTCTCGGCCTCGGGCGACTCCGCATGGACGAAGTCGAGGAACTGCTTCAGCGCCTCGCGACCGGGCGGCGCCAGCGAGCTGTGCTGGATGTAGTCGGGGGAGATGTAGCGGTCCACCTGCGACGAATCGAGGGGCACCAGTACATCGCGGTACATGGCCAGCACCAGATCCAGGCAGCGTTGTTCTTCAGTTGTGCGAGCCATGTTTCCTCCCGTGTCAGGCTTGCGGCGATTCTCGCCGATGCCCACGTCAAACTACAGCCCGTAGCGCCGCACCAGCAGCCAGGACAGCACCACCAGCATCAGGATCACCAGCGGCAGGCCGACCCGCACGAAGTCGGAAAAGCGATAGCCGACCGCCTTCATGATGAGCAGGTTGGTCTGGTAGGCCATCGGCGTGGCATAGCTCAGGTTGGCGCCGAACAGGATGGCCAGCACGAAGGGCTCCACCGGCACGCCGAGCAGGCGCGCCGTCTCCACCGCCACCGGCGTGCCGATGGTGGCCGCGGCGGCGTTGGAGACGAAATTGGTGAGTAGCGCCGCGAACGCCATGAACGCTGCCAGCTGCGCGGCCGGCGGCACGTTGCTGACCAGCGCCTCGACGCCACCGGCAATCCACGCGGCGGCGCCGGTCGTGACCAGACTCTGGCCCAGCGCGATGCTCGAGGCGATCAGCAGGATCACCTCCATGCTCAGCGCGCTGCCCACGCCCTCCAGTCGCAGGCAGCCGGTGACGATCATCGCCACCACGCCACCGAATGCGGCCACGTGGATGGGCAGCACGTGCATCGCCGACAGCAGTACCACCATGCCCATGATGGCAATCGCCAGCGGCGCCTTCGGCGTGCGCGGCAATTCGCGGCTGGAATCGATCACCAGCAGGCCGGCGACATTGCGCAGCGCCTCTATATGCTCGACGCTGCCGTGCACCAGCATCACATCGCCGGTCGACAGAGGTTGCTCGCGTGCCGGGCTGCGACTGTGCAGCAGGTCGGTGGCGCCATTGTCGCGCCCAACCACCTTGACCTCATGGGTCTCCTCGAACTTCACGCGACTGAGCATGCGGCCCACCAGCGGCGAGTCGTTGCCGATGACAACTTCTGCCAGTCGCATGTCGGGCCGCTTGTCCTCGGTCTGCGCCAGCTGCCCCACGCCGAACGTCGCCGCGAAATCGCGGAATCCGTCTGGCGTGTCATGCAGGCGCAGCACGTCGCCGGCCTCCAGCACCAGGTCGTCCTCAAGTCCGGCATCGGCGCCGTTGCGCGCCACGGAAGTGACCGGAAGCGCCTGTCCATAGGCGCGCGCCGCGCGGGCGAGGCTCCGTCCCACCAGCTTCTTGTGCTCGGCAGTGAGTTCGACCTGCGCTTCGTAGCGACGCGCGACCCCCGTATCCGCTACCGGCGCCTCGGGCAGCAGGCGCGGTGCGATCAGCCACAGGTACAGCAGCGCCACGCCAAACGCCGCTGCGGCGGTGGGCGTGAAATCGAGCAGGCCCATGGGCGCCATGCCAAGGTCACCGGCAATCGACAGCACCAGCACGTTGGTGGAGGTGCCGATGGCGGTGAGCATGCCACCAGCCAGCACGGCGAAATTGACCGGCATCAGGCTGCGCGACGCCGAAGTACCGGTACGCCGCGCCAACCCGAGCAGCAGCGGCAGCAGCAGCACCATCACGGGGGTGTCATTGATGAAGGCGCTGGCGGCGCCGCCAACGATCAGCGTCACCAGCAGGCCCAGTGGCGCATTCAACCCCCACAGCCGGACCAGCAGCCGGACCACCGGCTCGAGCGCCCCGGTCACGGTCAGGCCACGCCCGAGGATCATCAGGCAGCAGATCGCCACCAGTGCCGGATGCCCGAAAGAGCCGAGCACCTCTACTTCAGTGAGGCGGGCGTCGCGCGACTCGAAGGGAAAGAAATGGAAGATCGTCAGCAGTGTCAGCAGCAGCAGCACCGACACCATTTCCACCCGCAGCCATGAGCGCGTGTAGAGGAAGAAGGCGGCCGCCGCAGTCAGCAGCGTCACCAGGGCATGACTGTCGGGCAGGTTCATCCGTTGCGGATACTAGCCCGAAGGATCGGCGTAGCGCCCCCCTTTGCCAGGGACACAGCGGTTTGCTATGGGCGCAGCGGCAAACCCAGCGCCTTCGCCACCGGATCGCTGCGGATTTCTCCGTCGGCCACGTTGAGTCCGCGCCGGAAATGCGGATCGCTGGACAGCGCTCGCGCCACGCCCTGGTCGGCCAGCGCGCGGATGTAGGGCAGCGTGGCGTGCGTGAGGGCTGCGGTGGAGGTGCGCGGCACCGCGCCGGGCATGTTGGTCACGCAGTAATGCACCACGCCGTGGTCGACGAAAGTTGGGGCATCGTGGCTGGTGGGGCGGCTGGTCTCGAAGCAGCCGCCCTGGTCGATGGCGATGTCCACCAGCACCGCGCCCGGCTGCATGCCAGCCACCATGTCGCGCGTAACCAGTCGGGGCGCTGCCTCACCACGGATCAGCACCGAACCGATCACCACGTCAGCGACCTGAACCAGTCGCTCCACCGCGTCACGCGTCGAGTACTCGGTCTTCAGCGCCGTGCCGAATTCCGCCGCGAGCTGGCGCAGGCGCGGCAGCGAGCGGTCGACCACGGTGACATCAGCTCCTGCGCCCAGCGCCATGCGCGCCGCATGGCTGCCCGCGACGCCACCGCCCAGCACCACCACGCGGCCCGGCGCCACTCCCGGCACGCCACCCAGCAACAGCCCGGCACCGGCCTGCGCCTTCAGCAGGCACCACGCGGCAACGGAGATCGACATGCGGCCGGCGATCTCGCTCATGGGCGCCAGCAGCGGCAGACTGCCGTCGGCCGCAGTGATGGTCTCGTAGGCAATGGCGGTGCACCCGCATGCCATCAGCGCCTCGGCCTGGGCGCGATCCGCCGCCAGATGCAGGTAGGTGAAGATGGTCTGGCCGGAACTCAGCCGACGGCACTCCTCGGGCTGCGGCTCCTTGACCTTCACGATGAGCTCTGCGTCGGCAAACAGTGCCGCCACGTCCTGCTCGATCCGCGCCCCGGCCGCGCTGTAGCGCGCATCAGGAAAGCCGGCCCCCTCTCCGGCACCGGCCTGCACGGTCACTGCATGTCCCGCCGTCACCAGCTCGCGCACGCCAGCGGGAGTCAGCGCGACCCGGTACTCGCGGTTCTTGATCTCGCGCGGCACGGCGATGCGCATGGCACACTCCAGATGGAAACAGTTTCGAGACGCAGCGTCCAGCTATCGCGCTGGCAAAAAAAAGCCCCGACCGAAGTCGGGGCTAAAATATAACGTGGAAACGGGGGGTCTTGTTCCACGACTATCGAGACGCGAACGGCGAAAACGCCATCGGTCTCGAGTCGGAACTATACACAAGCGGCCACTGCCGCGTCATGAATATTTTGTTGTGATCGGTCACAAACTGGCGCTACGGGCCGGCTTGCAGCCCGCCACTGTCGTCATTTGCCAACAAACCGGGCCGCCCAAGCCGGGCGTGCTGCGTTGCAATAATCTCGTCGTCGCGCCGCACGGCGGTGCGCAGGAAGGCCAGCACCGGCGCCGCCTCGGCAGAACGCGCCCTGGGGCCCAGCACCATCACGCGTGCCACCGGATCGAACACCGGGCCGCAGGGCAGCACCCGCCCGGCCCGCATGTGGGCGGCCATCTCGATGTCGAGGAACATGCCGATGCCCTTGCCGGCCAGCACCATCTGCAGCAGCGTATCCATGAACGGCGGTCGCGCGGCGATGTTGAAGGGCACCACGCCCTTGCGGTGAAACTGCTCCAGCGTCCACTGCGTGATGCGGAAGTGGTCCGGACACAGCAGGAACGGCAGGTCATTCACGGCCCGGTAGCCCTGCAGCACCGGCCGGACCAGCGCCGGTACGCCATACAGTGACCAGCTGATGCGCGACACCACCTCGGTGGTGATGCCGTCATCGGTGTGGGGCAGCGCCCCCGTGTACAGCATCAGGTCGGCCTCGCCGCGCCGCACCGTGCTGGCTCCGTCGGTGCTGGGCGCAAACGCCACGAACTGCAGATCGATGTGGGGATGAGCCTCCTGGAAGCGAGCCAGCCCCGGCTTGACCCGCCGCTCCATCAGCAGCGGCCCGATCATCACCTTGATGGTCACCGGCAGCGGCGCGGCACGGCGTCGCTCCGATGTAAGCGCGCATTGCGCGACCACCAGTTCGCGGGCTCGGTGCAGGAATTCACGTCCCTCGGACGACAGAATCGAGGTCGCGCCGCGATGGCGCTCGAACAGCTGGTAGCCCAGGTAGCGCTCCATCGATTTGATCTGCGAACTGACCGACGGCTGGCTGATGCCGAGACGCTCGGCAGCCTTGCGGAAATTGCCGTCCTCTGCCACGGCCACGAACACTTCGAGCTTGCGAAACGTAAGCGCCATAGATCCCCCCTTGTTCTTCACGGGAGGCCAGTCCATGGCCGGCGCCCTCTCGCGAGTCATAACCGAAAGGATCGCCAATCCGGGCCCGGGTGGCAACCGATGCGTCAGCTATTCTTTATATAACTCATTGATTATCACCTGGAGTCGGGCGGCCCATGGGTCGCCGTATCAGCAATTCACAGGCCCCGCCAGGACCCGGTGTCATAGCCGAACAGCTCGAAGTCGCGCTGGTAAAGGCGCTGCGCCCGCGCCGCGAGCTCGGGGGTGAACACCGGCGCCTCCTCGCGGGGACTGACGTTGCGCTGCCTGGCCAGTATGCGTTCCATGGCCGGCCCGGCAAGCCCGATGCGCTCGAATACCTGGATCATGCCGGCAGTGAACTCCCCTTCCATGTGGAAACATCGCTCGTAGCGCAGGCGATTCATCAGCAGCACCCGATGCTGGTCATCCCAGTGATGGTCGCGCCGACCTGCTTCCCCGCTCTCCACGTAGGCGAGGAAGGTGGTGAATGGAATTGCGGTACCGTCGGCACCACCCGGCAATCCGCTGGCCTGCGCATGGCGCCTGAGGCGCGGCAGTTCGCGGCGACGGATACTGCGCGAGTAGCCCTGCACATGGCCATAGGCGAACTTGTTCTGCCAGGCCGAACGCAGCCGTGCGTAGGGATTGCGCACGAAACAGAAGTACTGGTACTGGCCGGGGAAACGCAGCGCATGCGCGTAGTCGGCCAGCGGCGCGAACGGAAACTCGCGCGCCTTCCTGAACAGGCGGTAACGTCCCCCGGATGGATCGCAGATGCCTTGTATCTCGCGCATGGCGTCTACCAGCGCCTGACGGAAACTCTTGGTGCCCACCTTCGGATTGAGGATCACCACCGTACGGTACGGCCGGTTCACGTAGGTCTTGAACGGCGAGAAGTGCTTCTCGCCCAGCATCCCGAAGAAGCCGGACCAGCCGGGGACCGGAGCGTGGGGCGCCGGACGGTCCATTCAATCGATGAACAGGGCGAGCAGGAACACGCCCAGCATGGTGAAGGCAACGGCCAGCTTGGCAATGGTACCCACCACGAAGCCCAGCCATGCACCGATGCCGGCCCGCATGGCCTGCGAGGTATTGCGCCTGGCCATCAGTTCTCCGGCCACCGCGCCGATGAAGGGTCCGAGGATGAGGCCCGCGAGGCCCATGAACAGGCCAAGCAGCGCACCGAGCGCCGCGCCGGCGATGGCCTCGCGGCTGGCACCCACGCGCCTGGCGCCCAGCGCCGCGGCGGCCAGCTCGATCACGAAGGACAGGGCCATCAGGACGGCGAGGATGACCAGCGTCACCCAGCCGATGCGGTTGAAATCATCCGCCCAGGCGGCGATCAGCATGCCGATCATCATCAGCGGAATGCCGGGCAGCACGGGCAGCAGCGTGCCTGCCAGCCCCACCAGCATCAGCACCCCCGCCAGTATCCAGAGCAGCAACGTGGCATCCATGACGCCGGCCATCGTAGCCGCGGGGCGTTTCGTGGTACATAGCGCGAGGGAAAACCTGGGGAGAGTTCGCATGGTCCTGATCGTGGTCCTGATTGTGCTGGTCATCCTGGTGTTCTGGGGTGTGGCGATCTACAACCGGCTCATCGCCGGGCGCAATGGCTTTCACAATGCCTTTGCACAGATCGACGTGCAGCTCACGCGCCGCTACGACCTGATCCCGAACCTGGTCGAGACCGCCCGCGCTTACCTCAAGCACGAGCGCGAGACCCTCGAATCGGTCATTTCCGCGCGCAATGGCGCAGTGGCCGGACTCAAGGCAGCCGCGGCCGATCCCGGCAGCGCCGCGGCGGTGGCGCAGTTGTCGGGCGCCGAGGCGGGCCTGGCAGGCGCACTGGGCCGGCTGTTCGCCGTGGCCGAGGCCTACCCTGATCTCAAGGCCAACACCACCATGATGCAGTTGTCCGAAGAACTCACCTCGACCGAGAATCGGGTCGCGTTCGCCCGTCAGGCATTCAACGATGCGGTGATGGTCTACAACAACCTGCGCGAGATGTTCCCCAATTCCATCATTGCCGGCTGGTTCAGCTTCCAGACGGCGAGGATGCTCGACAGCCCGGCGCCAGAGAAGCGCGAGCCTCCGAAGGTGAGCTTCGGCTGACCCAAGCAGGCCTGAGCCGCGATGGATTTCTTCGGCGCACAGGCACAGGCGCGTCGCGACTCGCTCCTGCTCGGCTGGGCGTTCGCGGCCTGCGTGGCGGCTGTCGTACTGGTGCTGGGCGTGCTCATGCTGACCACGCTGCGGGTGATGCTGGCGATGGGCGAGAACCCCCAGCCCTTCGAGGCCTCGCTGGCAACATGGTCGGCACGCCACCCCGGCGTGGTGATCCTCACCCTGCTGCTGCTGACGGCCTTCGTCGGCGGCGCCAGCCTGTGGCGCATGCTGCAGCTGCGGGCCGGCGGCGGCTACGTGGCACAGAGCCTGGGCGGCGTGCGCGTGGACCGTGGCGCGCAGGACCCGCGCCGGCGCATGTTGCGCAATGTGGTGGAGGAGATGGCCATCGCCTCCGGCGTGCCGGTGCCCGAGGTCTATGTGCTCGAGCAAGAGGATGGCATCAACGCCTTCGCCGCCGGGCACACCCCCGCCAACGCCGCCGTGGCCGTGACGCGCGGGGCGCTGGCGCGCCTGAACCGTGAGCAGATGCAGGGCGTGATTGCGCACGAGTTCAGCCACATTCTCAATGGCGACATGCGCATCTCGATCCGGCTGATGGGCATGATCTTCGGGCTGATGGCGGTGGCGCAGGCCGGTCGCACCCTGCTGCGGGCGTCACGGCACGCCGACCGTGCGGCCGCGCCCGCGGTGGTGATCGGCCTGGTGCTGGCGGTGGTCGGCTGGGCCGGGTGGATGCTGGCGCGACTGCTGCAGGCGTGGATTTCGCGCCGGCGCGAAAGCCTGGCCGATGCCTCGGCCATACAGTTCACGCGCAACCCCGAAGGGCTGAAGGAAGCGCTGGTGCGTGTAGCCGCGATGGGCGAATCGCGCCACTACGCCCACAGCGGCATGGCGCAGGTGACACACATGCTGTTCGCGCATGGCGCCCGCAGCATGTTCGCCACCCATCCGCCGCTGCTCGAACGCCTGCGCGCACTGGACGCGTCGATCAATTCCGAACGACTGGAATCCCTGAAGCGGCAGGCAATAAAGGCCTGGCAGGCGCAGGCCATGCGTGACACCGCGCCGCCCTCCGACGCAGACGCGCCGTGGCCGCAGTCTGCAGCGGCGGCAGGCGGCGTCGCGGCTGCCGCCGCAGTTGCCATGCCGGTCGCCATGGCCGTACCCGCCGCGGCGGTATTGATTGCGGCCAGCGCAGGCGAACCGACGCCGCGCCACCTGCAACAGGCCGTGGCCCTGCGCCGCGCGCTGCCGCCGGCATTGCGCGCCAGTGCCGAGGACCCGGAGGCCGCCCAGGCCCTCCTGCTGGCCATCGTCACCTTCAACAATCCGGCATTGCGCGAGCGCGGACTGGCCTTCATCAACGCCCAGCTGGGCGAGGCCACAGCGGCGCGCGTACAGGAGGTGGCCGGTGTCAGCGCGGCGCTCGCGCCGCTGCAGCGCCTGCCCGCTGTGCTGCAGCTCATTCCCGCATTGCGTGCGCTGCCACCGGCCGCCCGGCTGCGGTTCACGCTGGCGCTGCGCGAGTTGATTCGCATCGACGGTGGGCTGTCGGTGTTCGAGTACTCGCTGGAGAAACTCGCGCTGCGTGCGCTGATCGCGCAGGACCATCCTGCGCCGCCCCATGGGCGGTTGGCATTGGCGGAGTGCGACAACGAACTGGGCATCGTGTTTGCAGTGCTGGCGCGCTGCGGCGCGGATGATGCGCAGCAGGCACGCCAGTCCTATGAAGCTGGCCTCGCGCCACTGCTGCCGCGTCACCGCCCGGCCTACGGCATCATCGACGACTGGGTGCCGCTGTTCGACCAGTCGCTGGACCGGCTGGGCGGTCTGCGAATCGCCGCCAAGCAGCTGCTGATCGAATCACTGGTACGCACCATTGCGCACGACGGCATGCTGACCCCGTCCGAGGCCGAGCTGCTGCGCGCGATCTGCGGTGTGCTGGAATGCCCGCTGCCACCGGTGATTCCGGCGCTGGAGTGAGGCGCGGATCTGACCTCAGTCCGAACGCCAGACGTTGGGCGGTGCGCCGCGCTCCGGGTGCATCATCCTGACCACGCAGAAATGCTGGCCGCTCGGCGCCTCCATCAGCCACCAACGCTTGACGAAGGCCACGCGCCGGGCGCCCAGCGCCTCCAGACGGTCGGCTTCGGCATCGACGTCGTCGGCCTCGATGTCCAGATGCACGCGGGAGGGATGCGACACTTTCTGCACTTCCACGTGCAGCTCGCCCGCCGCGGCCGCAAGCTCGGCATAGTGTCCGTCGCCTTCCTGATCGTTATCCGTGCGGGGCAGTCCCAGCGCGCCGCTCCAGAAGTTGGCTGCGGCCTCCAGGTCGTCGGTCTGGCAATCGATGATGAATCCGGCAAGACGGCTGCGGTGGAACAAGCGGGATCTCCTTGCACAAGGCGGGGGGATAGTCTCGAGGATAGCGCGCACGAGCTGCAGCCATGAAGTGGCCGCCCCGGCAAATGTAGCGCTGTGCGCGCACCGAATCGATTCGCTGTACTCTTCCCCGATGCCGCCACACACTTCGCTGCCGGCAGTACCGGCAGACCACCAACCCGTTGCCACTGCTGCGCTGGCCGATGAACTGCTCGCCGACGCCGCCATTCGCGCCAGGCGCTACCTGGCCGCATTGCCCACCCGTACCGTCGCACCGTTGCCGCATGCCCTGGCGGAGCTGCGGCGCCTCGGCGGAGCCCTGCCCGACGCGCCCGTCGACGCTGCCAGTGTGCTGTCCCGCCTCGATGATCTCGTCTCGCCTGCCACCACGGCGATGGCCGGACCGCGCTTCTTCGGTTTCGTCATCGGTGGCGCGCTGCCGGTAACGGTGGCTGCTTCCTGGCTGGCCACCGCCTGGGACCAGAACACCGGCCTGTATCCCTCTACTCCCGGCACCTCCGAACTGGAAGTCGTCGCGCTGCGCTGGCTGCTGGAGCTGCTCGATCTGCCGCGC
>DATKBK010000222.1:0-2635 GCA_035514045.1 Steroidobacteraceae bacterium
TCGCCTACCTGACCCGCGTAGGCCTGGGCACGCCCGGCCAGCCCGTTGCCAGCGGCGCCAAGTTCCAGATTGGGCCGCAGCCTGAGCACGTGGCGCCTGCCGTTGGCCTCGAAATGCAGCAGCAGGCCCTGGTCTGCGCCGTCCCGGACCGGCGCAAGGGTCTCGCTGCGCACCGCGGTGGCGTCGGCGTGGAGCAGGCGGACCTCTGCGGCCCGCAGTGGCAGTGCCAGCGCGGCAAGCATCAGTGCACCGTACCGCCCTGCCTGGTGGTGTCGGAGGGGCAACGCACCAGCTTTGCGCGCGGCGTTGATCATGACGCCCTGAATTGGTGCAACTTCATTGCGTAAAACCGTGGGTGAGGCTGCGGCGCCGCGGGTTTGGCGCTACGATGGCAATGGCACGAAAGGTGCAATCTGTCATCCAGTCCCTGGACCGCTCGAAACGCGATTAGAGAACAACGGAGGCGGGAGTCTCGCATGAAACTGGTTACTGCAATTATTAAGCCCTTCAAACTTGACGACGTTCGTGCCGCGTTGTCTGAAATCGGTGTTTCCGGCATGACGGTAACGGAAGTGAAGGGTTTTGGCCGCCAACGCGGTCACACTGAGCTGTACCGTGGCGCGGAATATGTCGTGGACTTCGTGCCCAAGACCCGCATCGAGGTCGCGGTACGCAGCGAACTCGTGGATCAGGTCATCGAGGCCGTCCTGAAGGCCGCCAAGACCGGCAAGGTCGGCGACGGCAAGATTTTCGTCACCGAAATCGACCGTGTGATCCGCATCCGCACGGGTGAGACCGACAACTCGGCGCTCTAACCCTCGACCACGTGCAGCGTGGGTTCCTGGCGCGACATGGCCAGGGCCCCGCTGCGTACGATCTCCAGCAGCTCGCCGTGCGCAGCCAGCTCCCGCGTCAGCTCGCTGATGGCGGCTTCGCTGGAGGCCAGCTCCACGATCAGGCAATCGCGCTCCTCGGTCAGGATCCGCCCGCCTGCCGCCGCGGCCAGGGCCCGCACCACCTCGCGCTGCGGCGTCTTCACGCGCAGCTTCAGCAGCGCCAGCTCCCGTTCCAGATGGTCCTCGCCGGTCATGTCGTCCACGGCCACCACGTCGATGAGCTTGTGCAGGTGATTGACGATCTGCTGCACCACCCCCTCGGCGCCCTGGGTGACCAGGGTCAGCCGCGACACCGTGGCGTCGTCAGTGGCTGAGACCGACAGTGATTCGATGTTGTAGCCGCGGCTGGAAAACAGCCCGGCCACCCGGGACAGCGCGCCGGATTCGTTCTGGAGCAGGATGCCGATGATGTGACGCATAGGGGCACATGTTAACCTTGACGACCCCATGAACGACACTGCCGCCAAAGCCGAAGCGCCTGCCCATCCGCTGGCGGGCCAGGTCATGTCAGGGGCCGCCATGGTGGTGCAGGCCATTGCCGACGAGGGCACCAGCGTCATTTTCGGCTACAGCGGTGGTGCGGTTCTGCCCTGCTACGACGCCGTGTTCCTCTACAACGAGGCACGGGTAAACGCCGGCAAGCCGCAGCTGCCGCTGATCGTGCCGGCCAACGAGCAGGGCGCAGGCTTCATGGCGGCTGGCTACTCGCGCTCCACCGGGCAGGTGGGCGTGGCGATGGTCACCTCCGGGCCCGGCGCCACCAACATGGTTACGCCGGTGCGCGACTGCATGGCCGATTCGGTGCCCCTGGTGGTGATCTGCGGCCAGGTGCCGCGCGCCGCCATAGGCTCCGATGCCTTCCAGGAGGCGCCGATCGCCGCGGTGATGGGCGCGGTGGCCAAGCATGTCTTCCTGGTCACCGAGCCCGAGAAACTCGAGGGCACGATCCGCGCCGCCTTCGAGCTGGCGCGCACTGGCCGCCCCGGCCCGGTGGTGGTCGACATCCCCAAGGATGTGCAGAACTGGCAGGGCACCTACCAGGGCCGCGGCATGGTGGGTTCGATCGGCGTCTACCAGAACCGCCTGCGCGCGCTGACCGCGCGGCGTCTCACCGAAGCCCAACTCGATTCCTTCTTCACGCTGCTGGGTCGGGCGCACCGGCCGCTGATCTACGCCGGCGGCGGCGTGATCCTCGCCAATGCCGCGGCCGAACTGCGCGAGCTGTCGGTGCTGCTCGGCATTCCGGTGGTCACCACGTTGATGGGCATCGGCGCGGTCGATACCACCGCGCCGCTGTCGATGCGCATGCTGGGCATGCATGGCGCGGCGTTCGCCAACTACGCGGTCGAGGACTGCGACTTCCTCATCACCCTGGGCGCGCGCTTCGACGATCGCGTGGCCGGCAGCCCGGGCAAGTTCGCGCCGCGCGCGCGGGCCATCGCGCAGTTCGACATCGACGCGGCCGAGATCAACAAGGTCAAGCCGGTGCAGTGGCACCACCTCGGCGACCTGAAGGATTCGCTGCGCAGCCTGCTGGTGCATGCGCGAGCCCTGGATGTGCAGCCCGATCTGTCGGTGTGGCATCACGAACTGGCCGCACTGAAGCGCGACCATCCGATGGACTTCGATCGCGACAGCACGCTGATCCAGCCGTATTACGTGATCGAAGAGATCAACAAGCTCACGCGTGGCGAGGCCATCATCGCCACTGGTGTGGGCCAGCACCAGATGTGGGCCGC
>DATKBK010000223.1:0-7030 GCA_035514045.1 Steroidobacteraceae bacterium
GCGCGGCAGATCGAGCAGCTCCAGCAGCCAGCGCAGCGCGACGACTTCCAGTTCGGAGGTGCCGGGAGTAGAGGGATACAGGCCGGTGTTCTGGTCCCAGGCGGTGGCCAGCCAGGAAGCAGCCACCGTTACCGGCAGCGCACCGCCGATCACGAAGCCGAAGAAGCGCGGTCCGGCCATCGCCGTGGTTGCAGGCGACACGATGTCATCCAGTTGCGCCAGCACGCTGGCGGCATCGCGGGGCGCTGCCGGCAACGCACCGCCGAGCCGGCCGAGTTCGGTCAGTGCCTGCGGAGATGGCGCGACGGCGCGCGCAGGCAGAGCGGCCAGGTAGCGTCGGGCGCGCTCGGCAGCATCGGCCAGTAGTGCATCGGTCACCGGGGTTGCACCCAGTTCGGCAGGAACGCGCGCGGGTCGATGCTGGCGTCGCGAGCGAAGGGCACGTCGAGCGCGACCAGCCGTGCCTGGAGCGTACCGCCCGCGGCGGCTTCGATGACGTCGGTCGCTCCGCCAACCAGCTCGCCACCGACGAATATCTGGGGAATGCTGGTCAGACCCGTCCGCGCAGACAGCGCGGCGCGCATACGC
The DNA here is from genome assembly GCA_035514045.1 of Steroidobacteraceae bacterium. Taxonomy (GTDB): domain Bacteria; phylum Pseudomonadota; class Gammaproteobacteria; order Steroidobacterales; family Steroidobacteraceae; genus ZC4RG30. The sequence continues at coordinate 589 of DATKBK010000223.1, forward strand.
GCGCCCAGGTCATCCGGCTGCAGCGCTTTCGCATCCAGGTCGATGCTACGGAAAGGAATGGACAGCCGGGCAAACAGGCGCCGTACAGACCAGCTGAACTCGCACCATTCCAGCGCGAACATCACCACGGGTGTGGAGCGGTCCCCGATGGCGGCAGCGACAGCGGAGCTTGCCCCGGCGTCACCCTGCGGGACTGGTGCGAGCGCCGCCACCACGCCCGGCGCGGGCGTCACGGCATCGAAGCGGCCGGAGGGCGTGGAGCGGGAAATCTCCAGCTCCTCGCCCGTCATGTCGGTGGGGATGTCGGCGAACAGCGGAGTGCTCTGGTAGCGCTCACCGGTGTCGGGCAGCAGCGCGAGGATGCGCGTGCCTGGTGCCGCGTCCCGGGCCAGTTGCAGCGCACCGGCCAGGGTGGCCCCGGAGGTGATGCCGCAGAAGATGCCCTCGCGCCGCGCCAGCTCGCGCGCGCAGTGCATGGCATCGGCGCCGTTGACCGGCAGGATGCGCTCGATCAGCGCCTCTCGCACCGCTGTCTCGGTGATGCCAGCGATGAAGTCCGGGCTCCACCCCTGCATGGGATGCGGACGGAAGGCCGGGTGGCTGTCGAGGGGGGCGCCGGCGGCATCGCGCGCCTGCGGAACACCGCCGGCCAGCATGGGTGAGTTGTCAGGCTCGCAGACGGCGATGCGGGTGGCCGCACCGGCGCGCCGCAACGCCCGGCCAACGCCGGTCACCGTGCCGCCTGTGCCGCAGCCGGCCACGAACCAGTGGAGCGGTGCATCGGCGAATGCCGCTAGGATCTCCGCGCCGGTGGTGCGCTCATGCATGGCCGGATTGGCGGGATTATCGAACTGCCGGCACAGAAACCAGCCGTGCTTCGCGGCCAGCTCCGCCGCCTTGCGCATCATGCCAGAGCCCTTCTGCACCGCCGGTGTCAGCACCACGCGTGCGCCGAGGAAGCGCATCAGGCGGCGGCGCTCGATGCTGAAGTTTTCGGCCATCACCACCACCAGCGGGTAGCCGCGGGCCGCACAGACCATGGCCAGTGCAATGCCGGTGTTGCCGCTGGTGGCCTCGACTACGGTCTGACCGGGCCTGAGGGCGCCGCGCGCCTCGGCGTCTTCGATGATGGCCAGCGCCAGCCGGTCCTTCACCGAGCCCATCGGGTTGCGTGCTTCGAGCTTCACGAACAGCTCCACTCCAGCCGGCGCGAGCCGGGTCAGGCGCACGATGGGTGTGTTGCCGATCGTCTCGAGCACGTTGTTGAAGCGCGACATGTCTCGGTCCTTCAGGTTCCGGCAATGGGTGCAAGCGCAGCCTGGATGCGCGCCTGCTGCTGCGGCGTGGTCATCGAGCGCAGCAGCCGGCCAAAATGCACGTGCTGCACGCCCGAGAGAATGTACTGCCAACGGTAGGCGGCCAGCACGCCGTCCTCGATGTGGGCGCTCTGGGTGGCCGTGAACTGTCGCCCGGCGTGACGGAGGAAATAGGCTGCATCGGCAGCGGATTGGGCCTGCAGCAGGCCGTCGACAGCGCCAATCAGCCCGATCAGGTCGTCGACGGCCCGATCGCGTCCGGGGGCGTCGAGCTGTGCGTGCTCGGCGGTCCATTCCAGCTCATCGAGCAGTACATGCTGGCATTCGTCCTTCCAGTGGAAATGGAACACGTCCTTCCACAGCGGGCAGATGTCCTGACGTGGCGCGATGCTCTGTTCGTAGTGCGCCTGCACGAACAGCTCGATGTGGCAGGTAAGGGCGAGCACCGCCCAGTCGCTGGCTTCAAGTACCGCGCCCGCGACCTCGTTCGGGTCGGCCACCTGCACGTAGCCTGCGGGCATGTCCGCGGCCAGCATCTGCTCGATGAGGCGAAACATGTCCTGGTGCTTCAGCTCTTCGCCCGAAAAGCGCAGCAGCCCCTCCAGCGCCGCCTGGTCGCCCAGCGCGTGCCGGCGCGAGCGGTCGATCATCTTGGTGCCGATGAAACGCTCCACCAGGCCGAACAGATACGCATAAGTGCGGCCCTGCAGCTGGCTCATCAGCCGCGCTTCGCCCTCATCGAGGAACCCCAGCCGGTCCACCAGCGACAGTCCGTCGGGCAGGAAACGGCGCGACAGGTCGAAGCCGCGGCCGCGGAACAGGTCGCGCTCGATCTGCCATTCGGTCAGCTTCGACTGCTTCAGGCAGCGGGCATAGCGCCTGTGGCGCTCGGGGGTGGCAACGGCAGTGGCGGCAGCTGGCATGGTTTTGACTCCTTGTGCATTTTTCGGGCGGGTGAAAATCGACCCTTCTGCCCTACATGCGTACAATCGCGGCCAACTGGCTCATCGGGTTGCGGGGCACCGACAATGGCGACAGGAGAAGTCACCCGCCTGCTCGCGGCCGCCGGGGATGGCGACCGCGCCGCCTTCGACAGGCTGTATGCGGCCGTCTACGCCGAGTTGCGCCGCATGGCAGCCGGGCGCATGCGCAGGGAACGCCGCGCCGTGACCCTGCAGCCCACCGCGCTCGTCAACGAAGCCTGGCTGCGCCTGGCTGGCGACGGCACGGGCTTTGGAAGCCGCGCGCAGTTCTTCTTTGCTGCCGGCGAATCGATGCGCCGCATCCTGGTGGAGTACGCGCGCCGCCGCCTGGCGGCCAAGCGCGGTGGCGGCATGGAGGCGGTAACGCTATCAGGCCTGGAACTGCCCGGTGCGGGCGGCGAGGCAGACGTGCTCGCGGTGGAAGATGCGTTGGCGCGCCTGGCCCGCGAGCGGCCTCGCCTGGCGCAACTGGTAACGCTGCGATTCTTCGCCGGGCTGTCCATCGAAGACGCGGCGGCGGCGCTGGAGATCTCGCCCGCGACCGCCAAGCGCGACTGGAGCTTCGCACGCGCCTGGCTGCTCGATGCGATGGGCGCGCGCTGACACCATGGACATCGGGTCCGAACAGCGTCTGTTCGACGACTGCCTGGCGGCGCCGCACCCGGCGGCCCGTGAACAGCTGCTGGCTACGCATCCGGACGGCGCCATGGTTGCGCGCGTGCGGCGCCTGCTCGCGTTGCACGACTCCCATCCGGATGAGCTTTCACCGCCCCGTCTGCTGGTGGGCGCCGCGCCGCCGCGCCGCATCGGCTGCTTCGAGATCATCGAACGCCTGGGCGAAGGTGGCATTGGCGAAGTCTGGCTGGCCGAGCAGCAGCAGCCGGTGCGCCGCCGTGTGGCGCTGAAGATCCTGAAGTTCGGTCTGGGTACGCGCGAGGTGCTGGGGCGCTTCGAGCTGGAACGCCAGACGCTGGCATTGATGACGCATCCGAATGTGGCGCGCTTCTACGATGCCGGCACCACCAGCGACGGCCGGCCCTGGTTCGCCATGGAGTACGTACCGGGACTGCCAATCACCCGCTTCTGCGACGGGCAGCAGCTCACCGTGGCAGCGCGCCTGGCGCTGTTCGCGGAAGTCTGCGCCGGCGTGCAGCATGCCCATCTGCGCGGAGTGATCCATCGCGACCTGAAGCCTTCCAACATCATGGTGGCCGCGCTGGACGGCAGGCCGCTGCCGAAGATCATCGACTTCGGTATCGCCAAGGCCACCACGGCATCCGGCGAGGACACCGACGGCTACACCCGCGTCGGCCACATGCTGGGCACGCCGGAATACATGAGCCCGGAGCAGGCGCAGCTCTCGCCGCTGGACATCGATGCGCGCACCGACGTGTATTCGCTGGGCGTGCTGCTGTACGAACTGCTTACCGGTACGCGGCCATACGAGGTGACGCGCGACAGTTTCGATCCGGCGGTGATCGCCCGCGACATCATCGATGGTGCAGTGGAGCGCCCCAGCCAGCGGGTCGGCGGCGACGGGGAGGAAGGCGCGCAGCGCGCCGCAGCGCGGGCCCTCACGCCCCGGCTGCTGGCCCAGAAACTGCGCGGCGACTTGGACTGGATCGTGATGCGCGCGCTCGAGAAGGATCGCCAGCGTCGCTACGTCTCGGCGGGGGAACTGGCGGCAGATCTGGAGCGCGCGGCCAGCGACCGGCCGGTGACGGCAGGGCCTCCCTCACTGTCGTATCTGCTCGGCAAGTTCGCCCGCCGTCATCGCATCGCCGTCGCGGGCATCGCGGGCCTGGTCATCGCCTCGCTGCTGTTCGGGTCGGGCATGGCAGCCTTCGCCTACAGCGCGTTGGCAGAACGCGACCGGGCCAATCGCCAGGCCGAAATCGCGCAGCGGGTCACGCAGTTCACCGCAGACCTGTTCGAAGGCGCGGATCCGGCCGCGGCAGGCAGCAGCGAAGTCACCGCGCGCCAGCTGCTGGATGCGAGCGTGCTGCGCCTCGAGGAAGAGTTCGACGACGAGAGCGAGGATGTGCAGGCTGCATTGCTGGAGGCGGCCGGCAATGCATACCGCGGATTGGGCGAATACCAGCTGGCGCAGCCGCTGCTGGAGCGGGCGGTTGCACTGCGCGCCGGGGCTGACGCGAATTCACCGGTGGTGCATGCCCGGGCACTGCACAGTCAGGCGGCGCTGGCCCGCGCCCGCGGCGACCTGATCCAGGCAGAGAACCGCCTGCGTGGCGCGGTGCGCGAATTCGCGCGCGCCGGCGACGCCGGTCAGGAAGGGTTGCGCGGCGCGCGGCTGGAGCTGGCGCAGGTGCTACGCCTGCGCGCGCAGTTCGAAGAAGCCGAGACCATCGCCACGGAACTGGTTGCGGATCAGGAGGGGCTGCAACCGGCCGACCCGGGCGGACTGGGCATGGCGCTGACGGCCCAGGGGCGCATCCTCGCCGAGCGAGGCAGGCTCGAGGACGCACTGCCGAAGCTGCAGCGTGGCCTGCGACTGCAACGGCGCACCTTCGGTGACTTCGATCAACGCACCAGCGAGGCGAAGGAAGGCCTGGCGGAGCTGCTGGTGACGCTGGCGCGATCGGCGGAGGCTGAACCGCTGTTGCGCGAGATTCTCGAGGACACCCGGCGAATGTACGGTGCGCGCCACCCCAAGGTGGGCGTCATCCTGAACAACCTCGGCAACGCGGTGTCGGACTTTGCCGAGCGCTATTCGGAGGCCGAGCGCATTTACCTCGACTCGGTCGCGGTGCTGCGCAACCATCCGCTGGCGCCACCCAAGGAACTGGCCACCAGCCTCAACAATCTGGCCGGTCTGTACCTGCGCCAGCAACGCTGGATCGAGGCGCGTGATGCCAGTTCCGAGGCGGGGGCGCTGCGCCTGGAGGCACTGGGTCCCGACCACCCGCATACTGCTTCGGCGCAGCTGTCACAGGCGCTGGCATTGAACAAGCTGGGTGACTTCGACCAGGCCGAGGCGCTGCTGCGCCAGGTGATCGCGACGTATTCAGGTCAGCTCGGCCAGCGGCATTGGCAGAGCGCCAACGCGCAGGTATATCTGGGCATCGTGCTTACCAATCTGCGGCGCTTTGCCGAGGCACGTTCGACCCTGGATGCGGCCGAAGACACGCTGCTCGAGGCCTTCGGTCCCGAGCACTACCGTACCCAGAGTGCTCGCAAGGCCCTGACCGAGCTGGCGGCGGCGCGCGCCCGCGATGGCGGCACTTCCTGAAGGTTCGCGCCACCGAACGCGGCAGGGGACCGGTCAGTCGATGCGCTTCTTCTCCACCACCCACGCCTTGTCCTTGCACAGCCCGCAGTCGGCGCCGACGAAAGTGCGCGCCGCGCGCGCATCGCCGCGCAGCTGCCAGTCGAGCCAGGCCACCACCACCGTGGCTGCCTTGCCGCCGTTGGGCTCCCAGTACGTGCCCCCGTGGCCCACGCCGAGCAGGTTGGCCAGCATCACGGGCACGCGGTTGATGCGGCTGAAGTCATCCTTCGAATTGGCGTAGGCAATGTCGGATTCACCGCCGATCACATAGAGCGTGGGCGTGTGCAGCGCCTGCAGCGCGGACTTGCGCACATCCATTTCCGGGATGTCGGCGCTCTCGCCGTCCTTGAACAGTCCGCTGTTCATCATCACCAGCGTCTTCACGCGCGGATCGGCCGCCACCCGCATGGCCTGCGCACCGCCGCAGCTGAAGCCGGACGCCGCGACCGCGCCGGTGTCGATGCGCTGGTAGTAGGGGCTTTTCGCATCGGCGTTCTGCGCCACGGCCCAGTCGATCGCCGCGAGCAGATCCTTGTAGCTGGATTTCACGTTCAGGTCGGGCGACTGGCTGGAAGCCGGCGGCGGCTGCGCGCCCGTGGCCCCGGGACCGTTGAGGATGCGACCCGGCGCGATGGCAAGATAGCCATGCGAGGCCACTTCCAGAAGGTGCAGGCGCGAGCTGGCGCCGTCATCCACGCAGGCGCCGTTGCCAAACACATAGATCCCCAGCTTCGTGGTGCCCAGTCCCGCCAGATTGGCCGGGCGGTACAGCACCTGGCGGACCGGGGTCGTGATTTCCTCCTTCATCGCAGGAAAGCGACCCGTGCCCGGTGTGTCGGGCATGCGGGCCTGGC
>DATKBK010000224.1:0-5060 GCA_035514045.1 Steroidobacteraceae bacterium
TCGGCACGCGCTCGGCGGTGTTCACGCCCATGAAGGATCTGGCGCTGATCGTCGTCGATGAGGAGCATGACTCGTCTTACAAGCAGCAGGAGGGCGACCTGCGTTATTCGGCGCGGGACCTGGCGCTGCTGCGCGGGCAGCTGCAACAGGTGCCGGTGGTGCTGGGCTCGGCCACGCCCTCGCTGGAATCACTGCACAACGCGGCGCAGGGACGCTTCACGCACCTGCTGCTGCCCGAGCGTGCCGGCAGCGCCGAACCGCCGCGGCTGGCGCTGATCGACATGCGCGCCCATGCCGTGCACAAGGGCATCGCAGCGCCGGTGCTGCAGGCCATGCACCGGCACCTGGATGCCGGGTCGCAGGTGCTGGTGTTCCTCAACCGACGCGGCTATGCCCCGACGCTGCTGTGCCAGGGCTGTGGCTGGATCGCGCCCTGTCATGACTGCGATGCGCGGCTGACCGTGCATCTGCGCAACGGCCGGCTGGCTTGTCATCACTGCGGCGCGGAGGAGGCCCTGCCCAGGCGCTGCCCGCGCTGCGGTCACGACGTGCATCCGCTGGGCCAGGGCACGGAGCGCGTGGAGGAGACGCTGGCGGCGCAATTTCCTGCCGCGCCGGTGGAGCGCTTCGACCGCGATGTGCTGCGCGCGCAGCCGGCCCTGCACAGCGCCATCGAGCGGGTGCACAGCGGCAGCGCGCGCATCCTGGTGGGCACGCAGATGCTCACCAAGGGACATCACTTTCCGGACGTGACGCTGGTGGTGGTGCTCAATGCCGACCAAAGCCTGTTCAGCACCGACTTCCGTGCCGCCGAGCGGCTGGCGCAGACCATCGTGCAGGTGGCCGGCCGCGCCGGTCGCGCGGGCAAGCCGGGCGAAGTGCTGATCCAGAGCCTGTATCCCGAGCATCCCCTGCTGGTCACGCTGCTGGAACAGGGATACGCGGGATTCGCGCGCGGCGCGCTGGCCGAGCGGGCCGAGGCGCACTGGCCACCGTTCGCGCGCATGGCGGTGCTGCGCGCTTCGGATACGTCGCCGGATGGCGCGGGCCGGTTCCTGGAGCAGGCCCGCGCACTGCTGCCCCCCTCCTCCGCCGAAGTGCTGCTGCGCGGACCGGTGCCGGCGGCCATGTCGCGCCGGGCCGGGCGCCACCACGCCCAGTTGCTGGTGGAGTCGGCGCAGCGGGCCGCCCTGCAGCGCTATCTTGGGGAGTGGGTGCCGCAGCTCGCCAGCATCAGCGCGCCGCGGTCGCTGCGCTGGGCGCTGGATGTGGATCCGCTGGAGCTTTTCTAGCAGCAATTGGAAGCCGTGGTTAACCGCAATCGCGGCGGGTAGACTTGCCAGCCCGCATGAAACAAGCCATCGAACAACTGCTGCGCGACGCGCTCGCCAGACTCCCGGCCGGCCAGCTGCCAGCCGACATCCCGCTGGACAACCTGGGCGTGGAGCGCACCCGCGACGCGGGCAATGGCGACTTCGCCAGCAATGTGGCCATGCGCCTCGCGAAGCAGGCGCGCAAGCCGCCGCGCGAACTGGCCCTGGCCATCGTGCAGGCACTGCCGGCACATCCGGGCATCGAGCGCGTGGAGATCGCGGGCGCCGGGTTCATCAATTTCTTCCTGGTCCGCGCGGCGCAGGCCGAGGTGGTGCGGCGGATCCACGACGCCGGCGATGCCTATGGACTCAATGCTTCGGGCAACGGCCTCAAGGTGCTGGTGGAGTTCCTGTCCTCGAACCCGACCGGACCACTGCACGTGGGCCATGGCCGGCTGGGCGCATTCGGCGCCAGCGTGGCCAATCTGCTGGCTGCCAATGGCTATGCCGTGCACCGCGAGTACTACATCAATGACGCCGGCCGGCAGGTGGACATCCTCGCCGCAAGCGTGTGGCTGCGTTACCTCGAGGCGCTGGGCGAGAAGTTCCGCTTTCCCGCCAATGGCTACAAGGGTGATTACATTCGCGAGATCGCCGCCAACCTGCTGCAGGAGGCCGGCGAGTCGCTGCTGCGACCAGAGGGCGAACTGTTCGGCAACCTGCCGCCAGATGAACCGGAGGGCGGCGACAAGGAAGCCTTCATCGACGCGCTGATCGCGCGCGCGCGCGAACTGCTCGGTGTGGATGGGTTCGCGGAGGTGTCGCAGCTGGGACTGAAGTCCATCCTGGCGGACATGGAGAACGACCTCACCGAGTTCGGCGTCACCTACGATCGATGGTTCTCCGAGGCCTCGCTGGCCGGGAGCGGTGCCATCGACCGGGTGCTGGCGCGCCTGCGCAAGCAGGATCATGTGTACGAGAAGGACGGCGCGCTGTGGTTCCGTGCCACGGCCTTCGGCGACGAGAAGGACCGAGTGGTGGTGCGCGATAACGGGGTGAAGACCTACTTCGCCTCCGACATCGCGTATCACCTGGACAAGCGCGAGCGCGGCTTTGACCTGCTGCTCGACATCATGGGCTCCGACCACCACGGCTACACGACGCGCGTGCGCGCTGGCCTTGAGGCCCTGGGCGAGCCGGGCGAGTCACTCGAAGTGCTGCTGGTGCAGTTCGTGGCGCTGTATCGCAAGGGCGAGAAGGTGCCCATGTCCACCCGCGCCGGCGAGTTCATCACGCTGCGCCAGCTGCGCAGCGAGGTGGGCAACGATGCCTGCCGGTTCTTCTATGTGATGCGCAGCCATGACCAACACCTGGATTTCGACCTGGAGCTGGCCAAGTCGCGCAGCAACGAGAACCCGGTCTATTACATCCAGTATGCGCATGCGCGTGTGGCCAGCGTGCAACGGCAGCTGGCGGCCAGGGGCTATGCGTACGACGCGACCGAAGGACTGGCCGGCCTCGCTACGCTGGTGTCGCCGCAGGAGAGCGCGCTGCTGACCCTGCTGGGCAAGTATCCAGAAGTTATCCAGCAGGCCGGCGCGCAGCGCGCGCCGCATACGCTGGTGCAGTTCCTGCGCGAGCTCGCGCAGGCCTTCCACACCTGGTACAACGCCGAACAGTTCATCGTGGAAGACGCTCAGCTGCGCAACGCGCGCATCGCGCTGGCCCTGGCCACGCAGCAGGTGGTGAAGAACGGCCTGGCATTGCTCGGAGTTTCGGCACCGGAGACGATGTGAACGACAAGCGCCAAAGGCTTTCCGCGCGTGACTACAAGCAGCCCGGACGCAATGGCCGCGGCTTTGAAGCTGCGCGCTACCAGCAGTTCGGCGCCGGGCTTGCAGTGGGTCTGGGAGTTGCCTTGCTGGTGTGGCTGCAGGGACAGCGCGCCACGCCAGTCGAGCTGGCAGCCGAACCGGAGGCTTCTCCGGCCGAAGTTGTCGCCGCGGAAGAGATGGACCCGGCCGATCAACTCGAGTTCTATGAAAGGATGGCGGACTTCCAGGTCGTGGTGCCCGAGGCGGACCTCAACCCGCGCCGCGACCAGCCGTCGGTGGACATCACCAGGCCCGCTGCGTACATCCTGCAGGTGGGATCATTCCGCAACCTCGTCGATGCCGAGCGGCATCGGGACCGGCTCGCCAAGCAGGGTATTGATACCGTGATCCAGCATGTGACCATTGACGAGAACGAGTGGCACCGCGTGCGCTGGGGGCCCTCGCGCGACCTGAAGGTGGTCAATGCGGTGCGCGAGCAGCTGCATGCGGCGCAGGTCAATGTCACGGTGTACGAGGTGGGGGAGTAACGGCGGCGGGAGCGGGATACGCCTCCAGCGCCAGCAGGCGCATGGCCGCCGCGCGCATGTCCAGGTCGGGATCATCGGCAGCCAGCTCTTCCAGCGCGGCATGCACGCGGGGGTCGATGCCGTTGCGGCGGATCAACCCCTCCACGGCAACCAGCCAGTCGATCCTGTCGACGCCGCGCTCAAGATTCTCGACAATCATGTCCACCATCAGGTCGGTCTCGACGGGGCCGTCAGCCATGTCGGGCAGAGCGCTCAGCAGCCACTTCTTCGCGCCTGCTCCTCCAGGGAATTCGCGTACCTGGGGAAACACTTCGGTCAATGCCCGAATTGCACCGGTATCGAGCAGCTCCCGGATGGCCTGCGGTGCGGACGGCAAGTACGACCCGGGTGTGCGCGCAGGCGCGAACGCGTGGTAGAGGAAGGCCTCGATCCGCTCGGCTGCGGGCCGGCCTGCGTCTTTGAGCGAAGTAGTGACGTACTCGTTCCACGTGGCGTCGCCCGCAAGCGCCCGCCGTGCCAGAGCGCGCACAATGGGACGCGTATCATTTGCTGCAACCAGTTCGAGCGCGGCATGGACGTGCGAATCGCTGGCAAATCCCGCCGCCAGCGTTTCAACCGCCTGCATGCGGACACTGCCATCGGGATCAGTGCGCACTGCGACCAGGAGCGGTTCGACGAGAGCCGCATTGTTCACGCCGCGCACTGCGCGCCAGATCTGCGCGCGATGCGTGGGATCAGCGGTGGCAGCCGCCAGCTCGATGGCACCGCGAACGACCCGGGCGTCGTGCACAGATTCGGCCCCTGACGACCCCCGACCGGGCGACGAGGGGGAAGCCAGATCCGCCAGGGCCTTGAGACGCTGTACGGGGTCCAACGAGGAATCCAGCAGCCGGGCCTGTTGCTGCTCCCGCAGCGAGGGATCGGCAGGAAACTGCGTGATGCGGAGCCCGCCGACAACATCGGCTGCAGCGGCAACTGGATCACGGCACGACGGCGGATCGACCGATCCCCAGCCGTAACAAGCGATGCCAATGTCGCCAATCAATTGAAACATGTACCTTGCAACGTAACCACCGCGCGCCGCCTTCCGCGCATCGAGCATCAGGGTGGCACTGAACTTGTTGTCCTGAGAGGGCCCCGACCCAAGCACCAGGAACTGATAGGTAGCAGGGTCGTCGGGCTCTGCTGCGGTTACGTCCTGAGTGACCAGGTCAAGGCCCGGCACGGTGCGCAGTTGCTCCAGAAGTGCCGAATGAAACGAATCGATGATGGCAGCGGCGACGGTATCCGTAGCCTCGTTCTGGAGCTGCACGCGCACCCTGAATGTCGCTGGAGCGGGAGTGGGTTGCGCAACGGCTTGCCCGGAGGCAGCACTGGCGTTTTCG
>DATKBK010000225.1:0-4658 GCA_035514045.1 Steroidobacteraceae bacterium
GCCGCTGAACAAGGCCAGTCCGGCGCACACCGGCATCAGATTCCGCATGCCAACCCCACGTCCCCTGTTGGTCGTCGTTTCGATCAACCACAGCAGCCTAGACCCAGCCGTCCGGAGGGTCAACGGAGGTCGGGACGGCAAGCGGGGCATGTTTTTGCCACACTGCTGTCGTGCAGCACGCCGGGGCGGGCGGGAGGCAGTAGTCTTTCTTCCTGGGGGGCGCCAAGGATTCGGCAATCTGCGTCGTCCAAGGGTTGAACACAAAATCAAGAAGACCCATGGACAACCAGCATCTGACAGACCTGATCAGACGTGCGCAGGGCGGCAACACCGCCTCCTTCGCGGAGCTGGTGGATCTGCACTACGACACCATCCACCGCTTCGCGTGGAAATGGTGCGGCCATCGCGCCGATGCCCAGGACATCGCCCAGCAGTCCTGCATCAAGCTCGCCCAGAACCTCGCCCAGTACCGCTTCCAGGCCGCCTTTGCCACCTGGCTGTACCGGCTGGTGGTCAATTGCGCGCAGGACTGGCAGCGCGCGCAACGCCGCCACGTGCACGCGGCACTGCCAGTGGATGAGGCGGCGGGAGACTCCTGGCGGGTCGAGGATTCAGTGCATCTGTCGCAGCTGCTGGCTCAGCTCGACGAACTCGGGCAAGGCATGCGCGAGACGGCGCTGCTGGTACATGCCGAGGGCATGAGCCATGCCGAGGCCGGCGAGATTCTCGGGGTCTCCGAATCAACCATCTCCTGGCGCATCCACACGATGCGCAAACAAATGAACAGGCGCGAACAACTCGCGAACGGCAGCGTATGAACACACAATCCTTCGAGCGGCAATTGCAGCAGGTTGCGCCCCCGGCGCCGGATCCGGCGGCACGGCAGCGCGCGCGCCATGCGGCGCTGGAAGAATTCCGGCGCCTTCACGGACAGGAAGCACGCAAGACGGCACCCACGGGTTGGCCGTGGAGCAGGCAGTGGCTGGGCGGATTCGCGGGCGCCTGCGTTGCGGTGGTGGGTGTCTCGATCTACTGGCTGACGCCCCAGGACGAGCGCGAGGTCCGGCTGCCGGCACCCGACACCAGCCGTGCGCCAGTCCCGGCCACTGATGTACAGCGGGCAGGGGTTAAGGTGCCCGACGATGTGGTCGAACCGGCCACCGCGCTGGAGGTGACGACGGAGGCTCAGAGCCCGACGACTGCTCCACCGGTTGAAGCGCCGATACCCTCCGGCCTCCAGCAGCATATGGATGTGCAGGCCGGTGGTTCGTCGACAGCCCCATCCAGCGACAACGGGGCTGGTGATCAGGAACCGGTTGAACTGGCCTCGGTGGAGGTTACCGGCACCCGCATCCAGCATCCCAAGGTAACATCGGCTAACCCCATCCCAGCTATCACGGGTGAGGAAATGCGGGATCTGGGCTTCGTCAACATCGCCGACGCGCTGACGATGCTGGTGCCGCAGAACATCTCCACCTACGAGCCCAACATGACCGGCGACAACCAGGCAGGTTCCGGCGGCGGTAGCATGGAAGGGTTGGACCGCGGTATCTACTTCATCGGCAACACGATCGCCAACCTGCGCGGCATGGACCCGGCTCAGGGCACCCGCACCCTGACGCTGGTCGACGGCCGCCGTACGGTGTCCACGTCGAACCAGGCCGACGTCGTCGACATGAACATCATCCCCTCGAACATGCTCCAGCGCATGGGCGTGGTGCCTGGCGGCGACCAGTTCGAGCACTTCGACACCAATCCGCCCCGACGGGCTGCCGAGGAGCCCGTGTCCACCTTCTCGGTGGATGTCGACACCACTTCATACAGCTTTGCCCGGCGAGCGCTGAACAACGGCACGCTGCCCGCGCCGGGTGCGGTGCGCGCCGAAGAGATGATCAACTACTTCGACTACGCTTGGCCCGCGGCCGATTCGCGCCGCCAGCCGTTTCGTCCTACCGTGACCGTGAGTGATTCGCCCTGGGGCGAAGGCCGCAAGTTGATCCACGTGGGCATCAAAGGCTATGAACTACCTGCACGCGGCAAGCTCGACGTGAACCTGGTGCTGCTGCTGGACGTCAGCGGCTCGATGAACGCGCCAGACCGGCTGCCGCTGGCCACACGGTCGATGAAGCTGCTGCTCGACAGCCTGAAGGCTACCGATACTGTGGCCATCGTGGTCTACGCTGGCGCCGCTGGCCAGGTGCTCGCCCCCACCCAGGTGCGCGACCGCGAGACCATCGAGCAGGCACTGGATTCGCTGCGCGCGGGCGGGTCCACGGCAGGTGCACAGGGAATCCGGCTTGCCTACCAGCTGGCGGAGCGCAATTTTCGCGAGGGCGGCGTCAATCGCATCCTGCTGGCCACCGATGGCGACTTCAACGTTGGCGTTTCTGATCCTGACGAGCTGAAGAGGATGGTGGAACGTGAACGCACAAAGGGCATCTTCCTGTCGGTACTCGGCTTCGGACGGGGGAACTACCGTGACGACATCGCCCAGGCGCTGGCCCAGAACGGCAACGGTGCGGCGGCCTACATCGACACATTGAGCGAGGCACGCAAGGTACTGGTGCACGAAGCCAGCTCCTCTCTGTTCACCATCGCGGGCGACGTGAAGATCCAGGTCGAGTTCAATCCCGCCACCGTGGCCGAGTACCGGCTGGTGGGCTACGAGACCCGCGCGCTCAACCGCGAGGATTTCAACAACGACAAGGTGGATGCCGGCGATGTGGGCTCGGGCAGCACCGTCACCGCGATCTACGAGATTGCGCCGGTGGGCTCGAATGCAGCGCTGATGGATGAGCGCCGCTATGCAGGCGAGCAGGCCCCCGCCACGGTGCGCGGCAGCAGGGCCAGCGAGTACGGCTTCGTGAAGATCCGCTACAAGCTGCCAGGTGAAGAGCAGTCGCAGTTGATCGAACAACCCATCCGGGTCAATGCCGGCGTGCCGCGGGCGCTGAGGCAGGATGTGGCTTTCTCCACCGCCGTGGCTGGCTTCGCGCAGCTGCTGCGCGGCGGCCAGTACACCGGCGCACTCACCTACGACGACGTTCTGCGCCTGGCCAGATCATCGACCGGTGAAGACCCGTTCGGCCATCGCGCCGAGTTTGTCGAGCTGGTGCGCAGCGCGCGGGACGTGCAGAGGGCCTCGGGGAGAATGGCGGACTAGCTGAGGTCGCTGGTCCTGAGGACGTCCCTGGCGCGCAAAATCCTCCAGCCCTAATTCAGTACCTTGTAGCCGCGGCCGCGCATGCAGGTCTTGACCACCTGCTGTTGTTCCCGCTCCGCCCTGGCGCCGCCCTTTGCGCCGCCGGCTACCGCGCCAGCTCCGGCCCCGCGAGCGGCACCTCGGGAGTTGCCAAAAATTGCCCCTATGGCACCCCAGACGGCACCGCCACGGACAGCACCTTTGGCCACTTCCTCACCGACTGGAACCTGTGCCGCATAGGTTTCGCATTCCTGCAGGTCCGCGGTGTAGCGCGGCATATCGACGCCCTTGGTATCGACAATGGGGCGATTGCTGCTGCAACCCACCAGGGCGGCAACCAGCAAACTGCCTATCAGCAACTTCTTCGTCTGCAGCGACCGCAAGTCCCGCAATGAGATCTTCTTCATGGCGTTCCCCTGGTACGAATTCCTTCTTGAGCGCACCACGCCCATCGTACGCCTGTATGCCGGGCAGTCCAACTACCAACCGGGGTGCTGCTGCGCCAGCGCCTTCTCGACCGACGTCCAGAGGTGCACAATGGCGGCAATACCTGCCCGGAGGCTTGCGATGCGATCGATGATTATTGCCTGCCTCTGCCTGATGGCATTGGGCGTCGGCCTGCCAGCGCTTTCCCATCACTCCACCGCCAACTTCGATCAGACGAAGAAAGTCACCATCACGGGGAAGGTCACCTTCTTCCGCCTGACGAGCCCCCACTCCCATATCGACATCGAGGTTGCGGTCGCGGGCGGCGCGCCGCGCGCCTACAAGATCTTCACCATAGGCAAGACCGTCATGACGCGCAGCGGCTGGACGAGTGAGGACATCAAGGTGGGCGATCAGGTCACGGCCACGGGCAACCCCGACCGGACGGATCCGACCCTCATGCATCTGACACAGATGGTATTCGCGAACGGCAAGACCTGGAATTGGGATTTGATCCCGTGACTGGGTGCACACACGTTCTACGGGCATTTGCACTATGCCTGGCGGCGTTCGCCGCCGCGGCGGCAGACTCGTCGGCCACGCGTCCCGACTTCACTGGCATCTGGTTGCCCGACGCGTCGCGTGCCCCACCGTGGCCTTCGGAGCTGCCCCTGGCTCCGGCAGCCCGCAGTTTCATGGACAAATTCGATGCGGCCTCCCATGACCCCACCGCCTTCTGCATGCCGTTCGGCACGCCGCGCAATATGCTGCAGACACAGTTCCCGCTGCAGATCGTGCAGACCCCACAGCGGCTGGTCATGGTTCTGCAGCCGGATCTGTCGAACGCCGAAGTGCGCCGCATTCCACTAACCGGCGCGCTGCCTGAATCGCCGGAACCTTCCTGGTTCGGCACCTCGCGCGGCCGGTGGAACGGCCCAACGCTGATCATCGAGACCACAGGCCTGCGTGAGGATTCGATCATCAGCGGCGAGGGCCTGCCGCACAGCGACCAGCTGCGCGTAGTCGAGCG